>CAYSHN010000001.1:0-29619 GCA_964430815.1 uncultured Calditrichota bacterium
CGGTACAGAAAAACCACTTCTACAAAAAGGGTTATTAATTCAATTATGCCGATGCCGATAATAGCGGATATATTTTTAGATTTTAATGCATCCACCATGGTGGAGAGTACGGCATAACTACCCAGTACGATGAATAGTAAGAAGACAAACAAGGGGATACGAATAAAACTTGCCGACAATTGTTCACCGGTAATATTGGAAAAAGTATCAACCACCAGTGGTGTCATTACATAGGTAAAAATAATCGCTTCCAGTAAACACCACAGCAGCGTTAAAAAAACGGCAATCCAGGGGATGGAAGAACTGACCACGCTCTGCCCGGCATTGCGGATCAGACGGAAAGGCAGGAATAAAATATCTTTGATCAGGGCCCAGATAGCCAGAACAATGAGTTTAATCAATCCGAGCAATCCGCCAAAAAAATTAAAGAGGAATTTAAAAATACCGCCCCAGAAAGAGACAATTGATTTACCCAAATCCCACCAGGTTATAATTAAGGCGGTTATAAATTCACGACGGTTTTGTCTGAAGATTACAGTTAACAGGCAGGCGATGGTAACCCAGCAGCCTAAGATGAAAGCACAGACCGGTAATAATAAAAATAACCTTTTTCCTAACATCACCAGAACATTATCCGCTGCTCCCCAGGCGAAGGTTATAAACGCATCCTGAAAAAACAGAGGGAATAAAAGTATGGAAAGAATAACCTTTATGATTCCACTGGTCTCACTAAGCATAAATGGATCTCCTATTTTTATTTAAAATAGAAAACACACTCTATCGGAAAATATAAATTTATCTAATCGCCCCTAAATTGACAGAAATTTGAATCGAATTAATTAATATAAGGCAAAATCTATAATTTATAATCGAATGAATGCTAAAAACATTGAGAAGTTTTTTAAGTTATTTCCGGATGTATTTCAATTTAAGATAATAGTCATCAATTCCTAAGGCAACCAGCAGGCGATCCACTTTCGAGCGAACTAGCATTTTTAAAATTTCCCAGTTCCCAAATTTATTTCTCGACTGACCTAACTGCAGATAGGCCTGACGTGAAGTTTCATACACTACCGGTTGCCTGTCTGCTGACTTACGGATAAGTGTCATGGACCCTGTCGGACAGGTGGTAACGCAGAGCCCGCAGCCGATACAGCGGTCCAGGTTTATGATGGATTTGCTATTTTCGATATAAATAGCATCCATCTGACACCGATCTACACATGTTTCACATCCGTTGCAGGTATCGGCAGCTGAAGTGGCATAGAAAGGGGAAGATATATGGTCCACCGGTCTGGGTAGTTTTTTCAATGTTCTTAAGACACCACAGCAACAACCGCAACAGCAGCAGATATTGCCCGCCTTTTGGTAATTTCCTGGTTGTAATACCAGGCCTGCTTTATCGGCCTGGTGTAAAATCTCAATGGCCTGCTGTGTACTGATTACACGACCAAGGCCGTTTCGCTCATAGTAATCGGCGGTCAGCCCAAAAATGAGACAGGATTCAAGTGGCTTGGTACATCCTGATCCGGTCATGGTTTGTTCGCGACGGCAAATACAGGGAGCAACAACAATCTTTCCCCGCCGGCGAAGTAATTCTTCGGCGTTTTCATAAGTCATAACTTCAAGTTTGGGGGTCAAGCTGCGATTAACAGGAATGGTACGTAATTGTGGAATTTTCCAGGCTTCCTTGAAAAGGGTCGGGATATAATCATCCATATCCTTGATTAATTCCAGATCCAGATTCTGAACATGGTACTCCCAGATGCCAATAACAAACTGATTAGCCATAAACAGAGGTTGATTATCAGATTTTTCTATACTGTATATTAATCCCTTTAAAGACATCTGTCTTAATCTTGATAAAGCCTGAACAAAAGGGATACCGGCCCTTAGAGCAATTACGTCTGCTTTTTCGGGAATCAAGGTGAGCTGAACAGCCAGTTCCGCTTCGGTCGGTGTGAATAATCTACGCAGTAATCGTATTTCTAAACCGTTGTCGGTCTTTGGAAAACCGGCAGGTAAATTATTCAGATGCCCGGCTAATTTTTTATACAAAAGTTCAGATTTGTCTTCTAGTAGCATTGAATCGTCTTGAGGTACTTTCATAATTTTCCCTACCATAAACCTTAAATAATTTACCAAAAGCAATCTTGTGAGCAAAAATGATTATGGTAATTCTTACAAATACTTTTAATCTATAGCTAATAAAAAAACCCGGCTCAAATTAAGCCGGGTTGTGCTCAAATTAAAATACAGATCTACGATCGATTGATTACTGGCTGAGTGGCAGCACCTTGCCGAATAGATTCTCATTCATTTTTATCTTCTCTTCATTACCATATACACAATAAGCCTGTTGGGCTATAATATCGGCCACCATTTTTTCCATATTCTTAATATCCTGCACTGTCACCGCCAGTACCGCTGTTCGTTCTTGCTGAAGCTGATCCTGGTTTCTTTTTTCCAGATAGAAACGAACGGCCAGATTCCCTTTTTGTGAAGGGGTTAATGGTTGATCCAGCTCGGCGATAGTTCCAATAATATACCGGGTCATGGTCTTATGGTCAGCTTCAAAATTGTGTAAATATTGTGGTGTAGCGCTATAATTGTCCAGAGTTTCCTTCAGATTTGGGTCACGGTATGAAGCAAAATAGACCTGACCGTTCGGGGCAAAGTATGAGAATCCCCCATAAGCACCGCCAATCACCCGTATCTGATTTTGCAGCCAATCGGTGGAAAGAATCTGGTTCAAAACACGCATGGTCCCGTTCCAGTTATATCCTAATTTTGTATAATCATATCCCTGCAGGACATACTGTACTTTTGAAGCACTCATCAGTGCTTCGTTCTTTTTGTTCAATTGGAAAGCCCAGGGTTGGTAGACCACTTTAACTTGCGGCAGTGTCTTCACAAAGTCTTTCAAGCTTTTAGTAAATGAGGCCTGATCGGATTTTCCACAGGTAGTCTGCACTATCAGGTTATCTTTGGTGAATATTAATCCGGCAGTCCTGATCAGATTAGCGATAATCATGTCAGCTTGCGCATCAAAATTCTTCACCAGATTTGATACAAACCAGTAATATTCCATTCCGCCGGTTTGTTCGTTGAACATACCAGTATCACTGTAATAAGATAATAGTCGTGTCCGGGCATAACCAAAACCATTGCGTTGAACATTTGCGTCCAACCGTGATTGATGCCTGATTAAAACTGCCTTCAGACGGTCCTTATCGGCAATATGAGAATTATTTACAATTTCCCCTACCAGTTCGAACATTTTATCGATCTTGTTATTCATGGCTTTGGAAGAAACGATGAATTTGGGTTGTAAGTGTTTATCATCCTGATTTTCCAGGTAAGTACTCAGGTAAGTCTCGAATCCACCGGTATGCAGGTTTAGGGCTTTGTCTAGTTCACCAAAGCTATAGTTATCAGTATTCATACTACCCAAAACTTCGGCCAGCAAGGCGGTATACGGTATCAACTCAACTGGTAGTATACGTATATCATAATACGATTGCCAGTACAAGACATTGTTGGTAAACGTTTCGTAATACAGAACAGGGACAGATTCCAGCTGTTTTTCAGTGACGGCATACCACTCTGCCTTTGGATTTATATCCTTGAGATCCAGCAGTGGTATGGTGGCCAGTGCCTCAGGGCTGTCTTCCCGTTGCTGATAGTCAATCAAATCAGTGGTTTCTTTTACCAGTGCATCTACATCTTGATCAGATAAAGTCGCTTTATAGTTTTGCAGTTGTTTTTCGATTTTCAAACTGGTTTCCGATTCCAGCCCGGGTTTTGGTTGTAAACTCAGCAGCAAGGCATGAGGATTATCGAGCATATATTGGCGGATCACCGATTCCAGGTAACCATTCTTAATGGCTGTTTTCAGTTCCGCCAGCGGTTTTTCATATTCCAGGCCGAGAAACGGATCAGCAGTGTAAAACCAGCCATAAATTTGCTGAAAATTATAAGTCAGGCCTTTTTGAGCATCATCCCCTTCGCGCAGACGGAATTCAATGCGGTTCAGGGTACCCTCCACCGCTTGCTGGTCCAGTCCGCTATCAACTACGGCAGTAAATGTCTTGCTGACCAGTTCATTAAACCTGTCTTTATCTGCGGGATTGGCATTTTGGACCATAATTTGAAGAACATTCTGTTGTAAATCATCCAGTGACGCGGATACATCCTGACCGATAGCGGCCTGTTGTAGCGCCAGACGCAACGGAGCCGATTCCTGGTTTACCAGTACTTCAGCCAGGATTTTAAGAGCCAGAGTGAGTTTCTGATCAGCATTCAGACCAGCTACATAGTTAAGGGTCAGATAGGTCTGATTTACTGTATCGCTGCCTGCAGTGGTGGCATAATAACTGATTACTTCCTTGCGCTCTTTAAACGATGGCTGCAAGGGGATGGTTACCCGGGCATCGCTCAATTGATAATGAGACAAATAAGCCTCATCGATAAAAGCCAGTTCTTTATCCAGATCAGCGTTTCCGTATAGAAAAATGTAACTATTGACCGGATGATAATAACGGCGGTGGAAATTCAAAAAGTTTTCATAAGTCAGAGTGGGAATAGCCGTGGGATATCCCCCGGAAGAAAACCGGTAATCGTTATCCGGAAAAAGATATTTATTGACCTGATAACCCAGCTCACGGCTTGGATTGGAATAAGCCCCTTTCATCTCATTATACACCACGCCTTTGTAAACCAATGCACTATCTTTGGCGGTCAGTTCATAATGCCAGCCTTCCTGTTTTAAAATACGCGGGTCGGTATAGATCAAAGGATAGAATACCGCATCCAGATAGACATGCATTAAGTTAAAATAGTCTTTATCGTTCATACTGGCTATGGGATAGATGGTAATATCACTGCCGGTCATGGCATTTAAAAAGGTATTTAAGGAGCCTTTGGAGAGTATGTCGAAAGGACTTTTAACCGGGAAATTTTTTGAACCGTTCAGTACGGCATGTTCCATGATATGGGGAAAACCTGCATCGGAAGGGGGCAAAGTTTTAAAGGCAATACTGAAGGTTTTATTGGCATCAGCGGCAGCAATTTTGAACAGCCGGCCGCCACTTTGCACGTGCTCAAAATATAAACATTCTGCATTTACCTCTTTGACAAACCGTTTATCCAGCAGTTTAAAACCATGGTAAATGCTGCCTTTTTTATAATCAGCAAATGCGGTGGCAGACCAGGCCATCACCAATAGCAATAACCCGGTAATTAACGTTCGTTGTAACGGCATAAAAATTACCTCCAGTTTAAAATAGATTTGTAAGAATAATTAATCCAGATTAGTTAAATGAATTTAAGAATATACGCAGATTATTTATATAAGATGCACTTTCCATGCGTAGGAAGCATTTGCACACAACTTTGCTATCAAAAGCTAAAACGCAAAGGACGCTAAGGTTAACGCCAAGGACGCAAAGCAAATATACTGGAATAATTTTCTGCGTCGGTCAGCGTGCATCTGCGGCAAATAGGCTGATTAATTAACCGCGGATAAACGCAGATGTAAGGCGCAGATAATTTTTTCTGATTATCTCTTCTGCGACCTCTGCGATTACCTTGGTGCCCTTTGCGTTTAATGTTTGAATTACCGCAGTTTAATTAAATAGTCATCTAAAAACATGGATATAAAATTTAAGCATAAATGGAACTGGCATACTTATAGCCCGAATCGGGAAATATTGTTATGATATTGGCCTGTTTATCGATCTGCCGGGCCAGTTTAATCGCGCCGTAAATATTTGCTCCGCTGGAACCACCGGCAATAATCCCTTCTTCGCGGGCTAACTTCAGGCTCCATTCAAAGGCGGTTTTATCATTCACTTGAATCATGTCGTCCAAAATATCAAGTTGAACGGTGGGTAACAGAAATTCATCTCCCAACCCTTCCAGGCAGTAGTGATGTGGCTTTATCAGGATCTTCTTTTTAAAATATTCATAAAAGACTGATCCTTCGGGATCAATTCCAATGAGTTTGATCTTGGGATTTTTTTCTTTTAAATAACGTCCGGCGCCGCACAATGTTCCACCTGTACCGACACCGACGACCAGGTAATCAATTTCCCCGGCCATTTGTTCCCATATTTCCGGGCCGGTGGTCATATAATGCGATTCATTATTATTCAGGTTATTGTGCTGATCAACGTACAGGGAATGGGGAGTGGTTTGAGCAAGGAACCTGGCGTAGTTATTATAGGACCGCTCATTTTCCGGTGGCAGGGTGGCGTCTACTAAAATTACCTCCACCCCTAAATGCTGCAACATGCGTATTTTTTCCCTGCTGGTTGAATCACGGATAACGATTTTACATTTATATCCTTTTTGAATGGCCACAATTGCCAGGCCCATGGCGGTATTACCAGAGGAATTCTCGATGATCGTATCACCGGGTTTTATTTTACCTTCCGCTTCTGCTTTTTCAATCATATACTTGGCAATACGGTCTTTTACACTACCACCGGGATTGGTAAATTCAAATTTAGCCCAGACATTGGCTTTAATGCCTTTGGTAATTAAATTTAATTTTACTAAGGGAGTATTTCCAATTGCATCAGTCAGGTTCTCAGAACGGCACCGGTACATAGTCAAGTTCCTCTGGAAAAAATTGTAGTTAGAAATTTCAGTTAACTAAGGTCTGCTAATGGTACGATATGATGTTTGGCTAAGATGCATCATGATTAGCATAATTGCAATATAGCAGTAAGCAGCTATTTGGGGCAAGTATGTTTTTATATAATTAAATTGGATAGAATTTTGAATATTAACGTATATTAATTAAAAGGCCGGCTGGATAATCCGATAAAAAAGCTTGAAAGGAATAAATGAATGGAAAGCCATATAAAACTGGCAGGAATTCTCAATATGTCTATCGATCTTTAGTCTTAATTGGAACCTTATTCCTTGGTATACTGGCGGCATCGTTTGAAGATGTCTATGCATTCCTGGTACAGTCTGATGCTATAAATCCGCATGAAGTTCCATTAGCATTACTGAATATCGTACCGGTTATCCTGTCCTTGGTTGCGATTATGATGATCATCGTTTCAATCGCCGGTATCATTGGGGGTTTTGCTGTGCTGAATCGGAAAGAATGGGGCCGGATTGTATTGCTGGTAGTGAGTTTCTTTAACCTGATACGTGTACCACTGGGTACTGTACTCGGTGTCTACAGCATCTGGGTGCTGCTGGACAAGGAGAGCATTCAGATTTTCAATATATTTGCCGATAAAAAGGAATATTAGATTCAGGGTCATCGAAATCAGGTTGAGCAATTATATGGAACTACCGGATGAGTGGTAGCAGAGTAAGGAGCAATAATATCTATTATGCATAACTGGCCTGGCAGGAATTCACTTCTGCATATACTCTTTCTGTTTATAGTTTTTATTTCTATTATCAAGCGGGAGAGTGAAACAAACACATGTTTCAATTCTGTTCAGTTCTCCAGCCAAACCTATACCAGTTTTGTTGTTGCCGGCAAGCAGGAACCGGATCAACTCATTCAACGCCACGATCCGTTTACAAAAGGTGCGTACCCAAATCAATTATTTAGTCATCCCCGCGGAGTGCCTGACTGTTTAACGCTTAAATTTGCCATTCATGATTATAATGATATTATTTATAATACATCTCATCAATATTCTCCCCTTAATTATATTTTAAATATACTTCATCGTCAAAATATCTGGCATCAATCCTCTGAAAATGGTTCCTCAGTCCCGTTGATCTGTTAATAACAGCTGATCGTTTGATCAAGTTATCCTTACTTTATCAGAATTATTTTAATTGCTTTCGTATTTTATGGTGATTCTGCTGCCGCTGGTTCATGCGGCTGAGATCAAACCGATCAAATGTTTTTATTGATTTGCCAAAAGCCAAATATTTATGTAACTAACAGCAGGAATGATATCATGAAGTATAAAAAACTAAAAACAAAATTCCAGCGACTATATCAAAGACTTAATGGTTGTACCATTGAATATGACCTGACACCTTATTATACCATCCTGGAAGAGATTAATTCCCGTGCACTAATATTCAGTAATAAAACCGATCAGCAACTTGTACAGATGTCTGCGGAATTAAAAAAGCAGGTTCAGCAGAATGATATAACTGAACAACTGTTGATTGAAGCATATGCCCTGGTTCGTGAAACGACCGGGCGGGTACTTAAGTTAAGTCCATTTGATGTCCAGATAATTGGGGCAATAGCTATGCAACGGGGAAAATTAGCTGAAATGCAAACCGGAGAGGGAAAAACTCTGACAGCAGTATTCCCTGCCTATCTCCAGGCCTGCGGCGGAAAGGGTGTCCATATCCTGACTTTCAATGACTATTTAGCACGGAGAGACGCCCTGTGGATGGGTCCGGTTTATCAATTCTTAGGTCTGACGGTTGGATTTATCCAGCAGGGCATGACGGTACAGCAGCGGCGGTCCGCCTATCGGGCCGAGATAACTTACATAACTGCCAAAGAAGCCGGTTTTGATTATCTGCGGGATAGTTTGTGCCTGGAACAGGATAAAATAGTCCAGCGGCCATTTAACCTGGCTATAATTGATGAAGCGGATTCCATATTAATTGATGAGGCTCGTATTCCACTGGTTATTGCCGGAGCGGCCGATGATTATATCGCACATGTCCATCAATTGGCCGGAATAACCCGCTCGTTAGAGAATGAAATTGATTTTGAATTTGATGAATATGGTCGGGATATCCATTTAACCGATCCTGGCCAAAGACATGTTGAAAAAATGTCAGGCTGTGGGAATTTATATAACACAGAAAATATTGAGTTATTAACCCGTTTACATTGTGCACTCCATGCCGAATTCCTGTTACATCGTGATGTCGATTATATTGTACGTAATGGTAAAATTGAACTGGTTGATGAATTTACCGGCCGGGTAGCCGATAAACGCCGCTGGCCAGATGGCCTGCAGGCAGCCCTGGAAGCTAAAGAGAATATCGATATTCAAGCCAAAGGGAATATCCTGAATTCCATTTCACTACAACACTTTTTACAACTCTATCCCAGCATATGTGGTATGACTGCTACGGCGCAGGCGGCGGAAGAAGAATTTCGGGAATTCTATAATTTAAATATCGTAGTCATTCCACCTAATCGAGAATGCATCCGCATAGATCATCGGGATATTATTTTCAGAACTAAAGTTGAGAAAGAACAAGCGGTACTTAATGAAATTATCAACATCCATCAGACTAAACGTCCGATCCTGGTTGGTACCCGCAGTGTGGAAGAGTCGATCAGACTAGCTGACACTTTGCGGCAAAAGGGTTTAGAGTGCGAAGTTTTAAATGCGAAACGGGATGAATATGAAGCTCAGATTATTGCTGAAGCTGGTAAATTGGGCGCCGTCACCATTTCCACCAACATGGCCGGACGGGGCACTGATATCCGCCTGGGTGGTGTCGATGAAAAAGAAAAATTACAAGTCATGGAATTAGGTGGTTTATATGTGATCGGTACCAATAAGCATGAAAGTAAAAGAATTGATCTGCAATTACGCGGGCGGGCCGGCCGGCAAGGAGACCCCGGATCTTCATGTTTTTTTATAAGTATGGAAGATGATATATTTCTCAAATATCGCCTCAAAGATCTGCTACCGGAATATATTCTAAGCAGAACGCAAAATGGAGAAATAGATAGTCCGATCGTCAGCAGAGAGATAGCCAGGATCCAGCGTATTTGTGAAGGTCAAAATCTGGAAATTAAAAAAACATTGTGTAAATATTCTGGGTTGATTGAACAACAAAGAGTGATATTATTTACCCGCCGGCAGGGCATCCTCTGTGACCGGTTAGGCCCGGCTTTATTCAAAAAGGAATCAACGGAAAAGTATAATTACTATTCTGCTGTGTTCGGTAATGAGAAACTGGAAAACCTTTGCCGCTCGATTTCTTTATATCAGATCGATTCCAGTTGGTCTGAATATCTGGCCGAAATTGCCGACATCCGTGAAAGTATTCATTTGAAACGCGTCGGCGGGCAGGATCCGTATATTGAATTTCAAAAGTTAGCCATAAAAATCTTTGATGAACTATTGGCCAAATTGGATGAGCAATTGATTCATATTTTCAACTCTTTGCCAATTAAGGAACAAGACATTAATCTGGAAAAACTGGGGCTGCGGGCACCGGCAGCTACCTGGACATACCTGGTCAATGACAATCCGTTTGAACATAATCTGGGGATGCAGTTAATCGGAGATGCTGGTATGCAAATTGGTGCTGGCATCCTGACTCCTTTACTGGCTATGCAATTGATGTTCAGAAAAAAAAGTTCTAAACTGAAATGACTGTTCCGGCAGTATACACAATATTGCTAAATTACTTTTTAGCAAATATATTATTAGTAGTGAGCAAGGTGATATTTGCTGTGTTCTATCACCTGAGAAGGTATATATTGATTACACCGGTTATCTATATTTATCTATACTTTTAAGCGAGGTGAACTATGATTGCTAGATTTAATCCAGCATCAGCATCAAATCGGTCCAGCAAACTATTGCTGCTCCTGTTTTATCCTGCAATTATATTTAGCGCAACTGGTTTAATTCAAGCCCAGGGCAGCCTGGGGCAAGTACCAGGGTCAATCGCCACCTTTTCCATCGTCGCCCGTGACTCATTGACCGGAGAACTGGGTGTGGCCGTGGCCTCCCGTTTCTTTGCTGTAGGTTCGGTAGTTCCCTGGGCACAAGCCGATGTGGGGGCTGTTGCTACACAATCTTTTGCCAATACCAGTTATGGCTGGAGAGGACTGGAGTTACTGAAGCAAGGTGTTAATCCGGAAGAGGCTGCACAAATATTGTTGCGGACAGATAGCGATCGAGAAAAGAGGCAGTTTGGAATTGTAGCAGCAGATGGAAAATCGACGAGTTATACCGGAAAAAATTGCCTCTCCTGGGCTGGCGGACGGTATGGGCGTGATTACGCGGTTCAGGGGAATATACTGGCCGGTGAAGTGGTGGTTGCGGGTATGGAAACTGCTTTTTTAGAAACAAAAGGGACACTGGCGGACCGACTGTATGCGGCCTTACTGGCTGGCGATAAAAACGGAGGGGATGCCCGTGGAAAACAATCAGCTGCTTTGCTGGTGGTCAAAAAAAATGCTGGTTATGGCGGGTTCAATGACCGGGCTATCGATATACGGGTTGACGATCATGTCGAACCATTTATAGAATTGGGGCGCTTGCTGGAATATGCACAGATGAATTATTCCTGGAACGAAGCCTGGACATTATTTACCCAAAAGATGTATAAAGAAGCATTACCATATATGGAACGAACGGCAAATCTGGCATCGGAAAATGCCGAGGTGCTATATGATCTTGCTGTTATTCGGTTGGCAGCGGGGAACCAGGATATGGCTTTGAATGCTCTGGGAAAAGCACTGCGCTTAAATCCAAAATTGAAGAAACAAGCCGGAAACGATGAAGATCTTCGAGCTTTACGGGAAAATAAATCATTTTTAGAATTAATTAAATAAGGAAATCCTAAAGGAGATTGACTGTGAGCACAATCAGAAGGATCAAGAAAGTTTTAAAAAGTAAACCGACACTGGAAGGTGCCGGTGTCCATCTGAAGCGGGCTTTTGGCAACCAGCATGCCCCGCAATTGGATCCATTTTTATTACTTGATGATTTTCATTCCAATAATCCTCAGCATTACCTGGATGGATTTCCGTGGCATCCCCATCGCGGCATAGAAACTATTACCTATATGCTGCAGGGCAGGGTGGAACATGGGGACAGTATGGGTAACAAGGGGGTGATCAAGCCAGGCGGAGTCCAATGGATGACTGCCGGCAGCGGCATCGTTCATCAGGAAATGCCCAAAGGTAGTAAGGATGGCTCCATGTGGGGTTTGCAGTTATGGGCTAATTTACCTGCTGCCAATAAGATGATGGAACCCCGTTATCGAGAAATAAGCAGTGATCAAATTCCTGAAGTTATGCTGGATAAAGGTGTGCGCATTAGAATTATTTGCGGAAAAATTGATCAGACCAGGGGAGCTGTACAGGATGTAGTCATTGATCCCGAGTACCTCGATGTGACTATGCCGGCTGGTGTTAATTTCAGACATCCGGTAAATGCCGGTTATACTTCTTTCGCCTATGTATTGGAAGGAAAGGCTTACTTTGAACCCGAACGGGACCCCTATCACTATGAAATTGAAGGTAAGAATTATTTCGATTTTAAGCGTGAATGTTTACAAGGAGTTGAAAACCTGATCATTTTTGCTGACGGTGAAGAAATTGACATCGCGACGGAAAATGAGAATGTGCGATTTTTACTTATTTCCGGACGGCCGATCAAAGAACCCGTGGCCTGGTATGGTCCGATCGTCATGAATACTCGTGAGGAACTGCAAATTGCCTTCGAGGAGTACCAGCAGGGAACTTTTTTAAAACATCAAAAAAAATAAGAAACTGTTCAGTTCGGCTGAAATAGCAGTCGCGAAATACTACTGACCTCCTTTTCTGTAATCTATCTTTTGTCGGTAAAGTGCTTTGCGGAAACTAGAATAAGGCTTTTAAGAAATTTGAAAGCGACAACTATTGTGATAATTAAAACGAATGCCAACGCAATATCATTAAGATCAACACCAGGTATTTTTGTAAAATCAGTTTTCACAGGACTATTCCAAACGAACTGAAGTAAAAATAGGATTGCCGAATTCTTAATCAGGTCCAACCAGCGGGATCGGCTGATCAAGCGAGCTGCATAACCGATAACTTCGCAACCGAGCATTGCCAGGAAAAAAAGTGAATAATACAATGAAGCATCCGGGCCAAACAGAGGCACTGGATTACCGGGATTGTTGATTGAAGCGAAGAATATTGTTCCGAATCGTATAAACATGAAAACAAAAAACAAAAAAACCAGAATCAAGATGGTCATAAAAACTATTTTGGGCTTTCTCATTTCTTTTGCCGATTCTCCCGCTGCAAAAAGGTTCGGCCAGGGCAGGCGGACTTCCTTTTTTTTCTGGGTCACGAAATAAAGGAATATCACTACTAATCCGAGATCATAAATGTAAGCCATTGGTATGTAAAACAATACCTGCCATGTATCCATATTGGGAATATACAAGAAGGGGAACACCACCATACTGAGATGAAACAGAAAGGCAGCGAGGATCAAGGCAAAGTGGCAGGCAAAGAGAATTCCGGTATAAAGAAAAAGATACCGTTTAAAGGTTGGTGAGATGATCTCAATTCCTTCCAGGTATTTTGCTGCGACTTGTTGCGGCGTACCATACCCTGAAACGGTCTTATTTACGGCATCTTCGGTTATTGTTTCAAATCCAGCTTCTGCTTTTTCAAGGATATGGCTTTTGATTTCCGCCAGTATCTCCTCGGCACCATCCTTGACAGCCAGATCGTGGCTGATTTCGCGGAGATAATTTTCAAGGTTTTGATACATGATATTTGACCTCCATTATTTTTTTTAGAATTTTGTTTTGTTCCTCCCAGATAGAGAGAGCTTTTTTCCGCACCGACCGCCCCAGGGGGCTAATGAGGTAAAACTTCTTCGGCCTGTCATCACTGACGTCCCATTCGCTCGTGATCAAACCGTTCTTTTCGAGCCTGCGAAGAATGGGATAGAGAGTGTTCTCTTCCACCGTATACCCGGTCTGTTCGAGAAACTTCAGCATTTTGTACCCGTACATTTTTTGCTCAAGTACCGCCAGAACGAGGATTTGGAGGAAGCCCCTGTTCATTTCGGTCTCAAGATTTGTGATATCTATTTCCATTTCTCTTCCTTTTATATACTATACGATACAAACATACTGTATGTTGCACAGTATATCAAGTATTTTTTCCCTTTATAAATATTGGGGGTTTACTTGATATCAGTCTAGGCCCGACAAAGGCTTTTTATTAAAGGTGTGCTTTTTGCTAGGGTTTTTGTCACTGGAAATCGCTAAAAGGAGCTAAAAACTCTCATATGAGTTTAGAATGGTTTCTTCTGTGGGAATAAATATCCCTTCTCCTGGTGAAATGTTATTGCATTTGAATACTCGACCAGGCCTAAACATAAATTATTCTGATCAACATAGTTGTATTCCACACCAGGAGCAGGGGATATCCATTTAAATTATCAAAAAGACTACTGGCAAAACTATTTATTTAATAAAGAGCATTCTTTTGCTTTGAGTAAATGTTCCAGCTTCCAGATTGTAGAAATAAGCCCCGGAAGGTAACATCGTATTTGGCTTCCATTGCATGGAATGGTATCCTGCCGCCATATTCTGCCGGTTAATCAGTTTATCCACAACTTTGCCGCTCACGTCATATACAGTTAAAGTAACTTCGCTGTTCCGTGGTAACGAAAATCCGATTGTTGTAGATGGATTGAATGGATTGGGATAATTCTGGTTTAGCAAGATGGTCGATGGCAAAACGGAGTTTGCAGTCTCCACACTAGTGGGATTCATGGAAAGAGATAGATCATCAATTAAAAATTGCGTTCCGATGTGATCAGTCTCGGTTGAATGGTTAGTAACTATAATTTCTATCCATACTGTATCCGGTGTAAATTCCGGATTGGGATAGTAAATTCCAACTGCGAAAGGGGTATAGGCAGAAGCGGAATTAGAAATCTCAAGTGCACCTGTGCCAATGAAATTCCCACTGTTCGACATGGTGACAGCAATAATCAGGACGTCCCCTTCTATAGGTGTAAATTGATAAAATCCTTCCAGGCTTAGATACTTTGCAGAAACGGGAAATCCAGTTCCATCATCACCAGACAAAATAATCGGTGGCCAGGGTGTACTCAAAAAATTAACAACCTCACCTTTAAGGGCATAAGATCCACTATGACTGGTATTCGATTGGGTAACTGGTACATAAAGTTGTTCAGCATTATTAACACTCCAATGATCGGGAGTATTGCCCGTCCATTGTTCAAAACCACCATTTAGTATTTGGGCAAAACTCATTACGGGCAATAAAAAAATTGCTAAGCTACTTAGCAGAACACATGCTGTTACTCTTCTCATAGTTAATCTCTCCTCTTTTATTGTTGAATTTGCAATAAGACTATGAATTATTGTAAGTATTACGATTTATTTTACATTTTATATCTTATTTATACGTAACTAAACATTCAAGGTATTTATTTCTTTTTACAGGTAACTATTATTCAATATTGTAAACAAGTATTTAAGGCCGGGGTAAAAGCCAAACTTAATTTTATAAGGAAGATGCTGTCAACAATGAAACTTGTTGTTTGTAATGGATTTGTTTGAAATAAATCATATTTTCGTCCTACAGAATTATTACCTGGGGAGCAATGAAAAGAATAATGAAAGGATATATTTTTATTTTTAGAATGAATTGAATAAATTTAGAAAAAAGAAATGACTTAAAATCCCGGGATGAAGACAAAGGGAAAGAAGAGGAATTAAGGTGCAGATTCTGGGTATTTCTGCTTTTTATCATGATAGTGCCGCCGCTCTGGTTAGCGACGGTGATATCCGTGCTGCGGTGCAGGAAGAACGTTTCACCAGGAAGAAACATGATTTTGAATTTCCGGAACATTCGATCAATTATTGCCTACAAGCCAATAAATTGCAAGACCAAGACCTGGATTATGTGGTCTTTTATGATAAACCGTTTCTAAAATTCGAAAGAATCCTGGAAACGTATCTGCAGTATGCACCCTGTGGTTTTAGCTCATTTCGCAAAGCCATCCCCCTGTGGTTGAAAAGAAAACTATGGATAAAAAATCTGATTGAAGAAGCCTTACCGGGCTTTAAGGGTAAAATATTATTTACCGAGCATCATCAATCCCATGCCGCCTCAGCTTTTTATCCATCCCCGTTTACCAAAGCGGCCATCATCACCACGGATGGTGTGGGTGAATGGACCACCACCAGCATCGGTTACGGGGAGCATAATAAAATAAAAATTTTACAGGAAATTTATTTCCCCCATTCCCTGGGCATGCTTTATTCTGCCTTTACTTATTATACCGGTTTTAAAGTCAATTCCGGCGAGTACAAGGTGATGGGCCTGGCCCCTTATGGTAACCCCATTTATGTGCAGAGAATTCTAGACAATCTTATTGATATAAAAGAGGATGGGTCTTTTAAATTAAATATGAAGTATTTTAACTATACTTCCGGTCTGACCATGACCAGCCGTCATTTTGATAAACTAATTGCTGGCCCAGCGCGGAAACCGGAATCGCCTTTGCGTCAGGTTGATATGGATCTGGCCCGCTCGGTACAGGATGTCATCGAGATCGTTTTAAATAATATGGCCCGTTTTGCCCGGCAGGAGACCGGAGCAACTAAACTTTGCCTGGCCGGTGGGGTAGCCCTTAATTGTGTTGCCAACAGTAAAGTTCTGAATCAGGATTTATTCGAGGATATCTGGATTCAACCGGCAGCCGGGGATGCCGGAGGAGCTCTGGGGGCTGCACTGGCGGTGTGGTATCAATATCTTGGAAATCACCGGCCGGAACCGGGTGACCATGATCAGCAAAAAGGATCGTATCTGGGACCAGAGTACCCTGATGCTGATATTTTAACTTTTTTGCAGCAGGATAATATTCCATTTAAAAAATATGATGAAACGGATTTGCTGGAGCAGACAGCAGGATTGATTGCAGCCGGCAAGGTAATAGGTTGGTTCAAGGGACGCATGGAATATGGTCCGCGGGCTCTGGGTACCCGCAGCATCCTCGGCGATGCCCGTAATCCCGAGATGCAGAAACGGATGAATCTCAAAATCAAATTCCGTGAATCATTCCGTCCTTTTGCACCCGCGGTGCTGGCAGAAGAGGCCAATAATTATTTCGTTTTTGACCGGGAAAGCCCTTATATGTTATTTACTGCCGCGGTAAAGCCGGAATTGCGGCGCGATATGACTACAGAAGAAAAAGCACGTTTCGGTCTGGATAAATTGAATGTGGTACGTTCCAGTCTGCCGGCTATTACTCATATTGATTATTCAGCACGATTACAGACGGTGCACCAGGAGACCAATCCCGGATTCTGGAATCTGCTTAAAAGTTTTCAAAAACTAACCGGTTGCCCGGTGATCATCAATACCTCCTTCAATGTCCGCGGCGAACCGATCGTTTGTACACCACAGGATGCCTATAAGTGTTTTATGCGTACTGAAATGGATTATCTGGTGCTGGGGAATTTTTTACTGGATAAAATGGATCAGCCGGAAGAGTCGAAAATGAAGTATAAACAGGAAAAATTCGAACTGGATTAAAAGGTGAAAAAACTGCCACAAGATCCGACAAAAGAGTTACAAAAATTCTCGGTAGGCCTGTCGATAATTTTAATGTTGATTGCCCTGGCCCAGTATTTTTGGGGTGGTAAATTATATTTATATTTTCTGCTGGCTGGTCTGCTGATCCTAGCGATTGGTTTAATTTTCCCAGCCTGGATAAAACCGTTACTGTGGCTCATGACCCGGGTTGGCAATTTGATGAACTGGGTCATAACCAATTTGATCCTGGCCCTGTTATTCTATTTGGTTTTTACCCTGGTTGCCCTGATTTGGCGCTTGATCGGACATCGTCCTCTGGATGTACGCTTTCCCGCCGTACAAAGAAGTTATTGGCGGAAACGGACAGACGGAGAAATTTCTCCGCAGCAGTTTGAGAAGCAGTATTAAGTAAAGTACCTTAGTCCCTTAGTCCCTAAGAAAAGATTAAAGATTTAAAAATTCATGGGGTGATGATGACGTAGGCATCAAATGTTTGTTACAATCAAGAACATACCAACTAAAAATACGACCCTGGTGGGTCGAATAAGTCCAACAAGAAACAATATCATGGTACACAGAGTATAAAAGGCAAATTGGTACAAAGTCACTTAGGGACTCAGGTACTAAGGGACTCAGGGACTAAAAGATTGCATATATAAACGGTGCCAGCGCTGAGCCCTGCGAGAGAATAATCAAAGCACTCAGTAATAGTAGAAGCAAAATGATAGGGGCCAGCCACCATTTTTTCCTGACCTTTATAAAATCCCAAAATTCGCCGACGATTGCTAATTTTCCCATTAATTTCCTTCTACTATAAATCCACAAGACGACAATTTGGTACTTATTTTTCAATAAGTTTTCATGAGTGCATCAAGAACCTGATTTATAAAGATAAATAAAAAACAGGCAGGAAAAAAGATAATAAAATTTTGATTTATACAGGTTGCCAGATTATAAAGCATAAGAAAATCAGCGAGGATAATTTTTTTTCTTGACATATTTCATGAATAGTGTTAATGTGAGTCACTATAAATAGAGTTACTACTCATAATGTTAAAATGTAAGTCTCTATTTTTTCTACTGACGGCTAGATTCTTTCCTAGTCTGATCCCCGGGATCAAGGTCTATACTATATCCCAGTACGGCTATCAGCTATATCCAGGCCTAGTACCGGATGCTGCCAGCAGGCAGAAAGAACTGCAGTATTACAGCAGTACTGATCCGGTGATTTCAACTTATTGTACTATTCATAATAGTTAATAATTGTTACCGAAAAGGTATGCGTTTTCTATCTGGTGAAATGAAATCATCGAAATACTTTCTGTTAATCTGCTTATTGAGTCTGTTTAGTCAGTGCAGTCAGGTTGACTATAAAAATGATCCTGCTGTTTTAGCTCTGGTTGACCAGCAAACCATAACTCGTGAACAATATATCACCCGCTATCAGGATGTCATTCGCCGGACAGGATTGACAGATAATATGGAAGCCAGGCAACAAATATTGAATGGTCTGATTAATGAATATCTGTTAATCAGGGAAGCTTATTCCCGGGAACTGGATGCCGGTTCTGCTGGTCAGCAGGAGTATGAAAGGATAAAAATTCAGGAATTATTAAATTCCTTTAATCGAGAATTCATCCAATCCAAAATAACGGTTAATAGTGACGAGTTGAAAAAACTTTATACGGATATGAATACAAAAGTTTTAGCCCGTCATCTCTATGCCCCCACCAAACAAAAAGCCGATTCACTGTATAACTTATTACAGAGGGGAATACCCTTCGAAAGACTAGCTGCTGAAAATTTTAATGATCCTGTTTTACGTGAATCGGGTGGCTCCCTGGGCTATTTCTCGGTAGATGAGATGGACCCTGCTTTTGAAGAAGCAGCATTTGCCCTGGGCGTAGGTGAAACATCAAAACCAGTACGAACAAGTGATGGCTATAGCATTATAAGATTGGATAACCGCTGGACCAAACCGATTATCACTGAGACAGAATATGCTCAAAAACGACCACAACTGGAAAAATACTGGATTAACCGCAAGACGGTACGAGCCACCCAACGGTATACCGACTCTCTGCGCCAGACGTTGAACATTTCGTTTAATGAACCTTTAATTCAGGAATTATTCCGGTTGTCACAGGAAAAACAGAAACAGGGTATGATCGAACAGAATCAATTAATGTTTTCAGAAGCAGACCAAATGAAAAATCAGATCGTTCTCTCCAGTGCAGCAGGAGACTGGGATATCCAGATGTTAAAGGATCAAGCCAGATTTACTTCACCGGCACAGCAAAGCTGGATTCGTGACCCGGAGAATTTAAAAGATTTTATTGCAGGGCTAGTTGTCCGGTCGTATATTTTAAAACAGGCCCGGGAAGCAGGTTTGAATGAAACTGCTGACTATAAAAAACGGGTAGCTGAGGAGTTTGACAATTATCTCCTGGAATCTATGGAAAATCATATTATTCAGGACATGGAAATTCCTCAAGATTCACTTCTTAATTACTATAATGACGATCCACAACGTTTTGCAATCCCTGCCAAAGTATATCTGCGTGAAATTGTATTAAATGATAAAAGGGATATAAGTCTGATTTCAGGCAAACTGGAACAGGGATCTGATTTTGCTGATCTAGCTAGGCAATATTCAGTTCGCCGGCGAAGCGGCGTTGACGGGGGAGCTCTTGGTTATTTGACCCCCGAAGATCTGGGGTCCTGGTCTGCTCAGATATTTACTCTTCAACCAAATGAATGGCGCGGTCCTTTCCAGTCTGATTCCTTGTATATTTTTTTACAATGCGTTGAAAAAAAGCCGGTTCAACCACGTACGTTTGAAGCCGCCAGGGAAGATGTAGGAAAAACGCTCCGGAGTCTATGGCAAGAAAGAGAGCGAAATAGGATAATAGCCGAGATCCGCTCCAGAGTAAAAGTGGTAACCTATTCGGATAAATTAAAAAACATTCGGATTAACTAAAGCTTAAAAAGGTAAATTCACATGAAGAAAACTAACAGTTTATTTTCATTCATCATCTTATTAGGGCTTGGACTCCCATTAGGTCTGTTGGCACAGAATAGCGGTAAAATAGCCGGAACTGTGACAGATGCCCAGACAAATGAAATCCTGATCGGTGCTAATGTGGTTATAGAAGGAACCATGTTAGGTTCCGCTACTGACCTGGAGGGAAATTATTTTATACTTCGTATCCCCCCCGGCAAGTATAATGTTAGTGTAGCCTACATCGGCTATCAAAAACTTGTCTATCATGATGTACAGGTTATGACGGATTTAACAACCCGCCTGGATTTTAAAATCAAACCGGAAACACTCAGTGCTGAGGAAATCGTCGTTGTCGCTGAAGCGCCGGTGATCCGTAAGGATCTCACGTCTTCTGAAGCCAGGGTTCAGTTTGAGGAAATAGAAAGAATGCCGGTCCAGGAGTTGAGCGATTTATTGGATATGCAGGCTGGTATCGTGCGGGATGCAGGAGGGGGTATCCATATTCGTGGGGGACGTACCACCGAAGTATCCTATATGGTAAATGGCATCAGTATAACCGACGATTTTTACCGGACCCAATCACTACAAGTGGAGAATGAATCAATACAGGAATTGCAGGTAATCAGCGGAACCTTTAATGCTGAATATGGAAATGCCATGAGCGGTATCGTAAACGTGGTGACCAAAACCGGTGGAAATGAATTGTCCGCGGATCTGGAAGTATGGGCCGGTGATTATTTAAGCAGCCGCAATGATATTTTTTGGAATATCGACAATTTCAATGTGACCGATATTTATAATATTCAGGGAAGTGTCAGTGGTCCCCTTATACCCAATAAACTCTCCCTCTATGCCACAGCCCGCCGCTGGTATACCGATGGCTGGCTTTATGGCATCAATTACTATTTACCGCAGGGCAGAAGCCGGGTGGTTAACGGGGATACGGTGAGTGCGCTCGGGGATGGCAGTGCGGTAGCGATGAATTTCAGGGACCGCTGGAGCGGTCAGGCCACCCTGGAATGGCAAATTGCTACACCATTCAAATTCAGGATTGATGCCCTGGGCAGTTACGAAGAAAGACGGAATTATAACCATTTTTATAAATGGAATCCTAATGGTGATAAAGGTGATGTAGAAAACGGTTACAGTGTCATCTCCAATGTCATCCACCAGCTGGGAGTAAATACTTTTCATGAAATTACGCTGGCCTATAAATATAACGATCTCGTCTCCAAATTATATGATAACTATAATGATTCCCGCTATGTACATCCTGATTCTGCGAATACCGGAGCGCAACAATTTGCTAAAGCCGGCACCAATCTGGGTTACTTTGACCGCAGCAGTGAAAGCCGCATAGCCAAGTATGCTCTGACCAGCCAGCTGACCAAACGGCATCAGGTCAAAACAGGTCTGGAGATACAATCGGACAAGGTTTATTATAATGATATTACTCTGGTTCCGGCAGAAGATGAATTAGGCCAGCAAATTGAACCTTTCGTACCCTATATTACTGATATTACAACTTCCACTCATAATGAATTTACCCGTAAACCATTCAAATTTTCAGCATATATCCAGGATAAAATTGAATATGAAAGTTTAATCATCAACATTGGAATGCGTTATGATTATTTCGATGCCAACGGTAAAATTCCTAAAGATCCGGAAGATCCGAATATCTATAATCCCTCCAAGTTGAATAATATTTACCGCGATACCAACGGTGATGGTGTGATCGATTTATCCGAACGAACAGTTGAAAACGAATTAACGGTTGAAGAAAGAGAAGCATTCTGGTATAATGAAACTTCGGTTAAAACGCAGTTAAGCCCCCGTCTGGGCGTAGCCTATCCGATAACCGAGCAAGGGGTTATTCACTTCTCCTACGGCATCTTCCAGCAGATTCCTGAATATTACCGTTTGTATATATCCGATCAAATCAAGATCTCGAAATCGGCGGGAGTTTATGGTCCTTACGGTAATCCCGATTTGAAGCCGGAACGTACCACCATGTACGAACTCGGTCTGCAGCAACAGTTCAGCACTGATTTAGCTATTGATGTTACCGGTTTTTATCGTGATATCAGAAACTGGATCTCGACCAGTGCTCAGATTCCGACTAACCTGAGTGGTGTCTCTTATGTGATATTCAACAATCGGGATTTTGCTAATGTGCGGGGAATTACCCTGTCGGTTGATAAGAAATTTTCTCAAAATTATTCCTTTACAGTTGACTACACCTACCAAATGGCTGAAGGAACTAATTCAAATCCCGAACAGGAATTTAACTCCCAGCAGGGAGGTGCCGAACCGACCAAGATTCTGACCCCGCTGGATTGGGATCAGCGACACTCGATAAATGCAAATCTTTTCATAGGCAGTGGCAGCTGGGGTGGCAGTTTGATCGGTCGTTTCAATAGCGGTCAGCCTTATACGCCTTCGTCGGTTACCGCCACCAGAACCGGACAAAGTATCCTGGCTGGATTGCCCGATAACAGTAGAAGTAAACCGGATCTATTTACGCTTGATTTTACAGCCTATAAGAATTTTATTTACAAAGATTTCAATTTTCAGATTTTTTTGAAAATATTTAATTTACTGGATGCAGCTAATCCGTTGTCCGTTTATACGGATACCGGCCGGGCGGATTATACCTTGTTGTTATTAACCCAGGCCGCACAGGCGGACAATACCTGGTTTGTAAATCCCGGTTATTATTCCGAACCGAGACGAATTCAAATTGGCACGAAAATAAGTTTTAGATAATTAAAGCAGGTAGATACTTATGAATCTAAGCAAAATACTAAACAGGTTAATTAGACCAGCTTTCAGGTTTTGGATCCTGAGTTTGGTGTTCTATGTAATCACCCTGGCACCCGTTCAGGTTCAGGGTTATGTTCCTTCCGATAACCGGGCCGATGCAAACTATCGAAGACATTCTAACCTTGATGGGAATAATGTACGGGTTACCGTGCACAATTTTGGTCTGAATGGCTGGGAAAGCAAAGAACCTGATTTATGGGGATTTGAATGGCCTAAAAATACCAAACGGGAATATATCGTATTTGTATCGATATGGTTGGGTGGTGAAGTGACCAACGATCTGGGCGAAACGGTGAATATTGTGGATATTTCGACATCCCGCAGCAGTCCCACTGGTAATCCGTACAGTTTATTACCGGTTCCCGGTTTTCTTAATCCTGACCATCCTAACAAGGAATTAGCCCGAAGTGATGATCTGACCAGCTGGCCGCGGGCAGCCGATGGCGGTTGGAAGGATAAAATGGATGATACAAACGATCCTGGTTGGATCGGTTCCTGGAATGGTTTTTTTGGTAAAAATGTATATAATGCCGATTTGGAGATGTATTATCGCTGTGGCGATGATTTGTATAACCGGGGAAATTATATCCCCGATACAACCGATCGAACTCGCGGTGGCCTGGGACTGCTGATGGATGAAAGAGCCTTTGCCTGGACTCAGATCCTGATCAACGACGTGGTCTTTTTTATCAATGATATTAAAAATGATGCCACCAAGCGGATTGGCAGAACAGTATTTACCATCTGGCTGGCTGATCTGGTCGGCGGCGATTCCAATGATGATGAACCATACGTAGACCTGCAAACCAATATAGCCTTTTTAACCGATCATGACCGTGTTGGAACCGATCCCTGGGCAGGAACGACGGTTGGACTGGGATCAGTCAAATACATTGAAACACCTGGAAATCAGGTGAATGGTATTGATGACGACGGTGATGCTGACGCTGAAGAAAATGCTAATCTGCTGACCAGAATAGATGGTGATCCGGCAGTGCGGATACCTCTATTCACCAGTGATGATTTTAGTTCACGAAGTTTATCAGCCGGTGATAAGATCGTGCTGATTGATTCAAGCACTTTTGAAAGACAGATCATTGAATATCCAGCAGGAGGCGGGCTCGTAAAAACATTGGGTCGGATGGTAGAACTGCCGGTGGACGGAATCACGCTTACGGAGGATACTCTTTTTAATTCTATTGATGACGACCTGGACGGCTTAATTGATGAACGAATATCACTACATTTGCAACGATTCAATGATATTACCGGGTCAATTGTACCGGTGCGCTATATCAATTATCTGTCATTTAATGTTGGTGATACCATTAAACGTGGGTTCGTGGTAGCGGGAAAAGGTGCAGTTCAGAATTATCAGAATGTTGCACCGATGATCGATGAATCGCGTGATGACGCTTTTGATAATGATAATGATTGGGATCCGTTTCAGGACGACCTGGGTTTGGATGGAGCAGAAAATACCGGTGACCAGGGGGAAGGTGATGGTGTACCCTCCAGTGGTACTGGTACTGAACGCCCGGGAGAGCCGAGTATTGATAAAACTGATGTCAGTGAAACAGATCTGATCGGTATAACCGGTGCCCTGCAATTCCCAGCCTTCAGTTTAAATTTTTCTACAATGAAAGACAGGGTCATAATGCTTAATTACATGCGACCGGGCTATTTCAGTCTGCCGCGCAGAACCGGAGAGTACGATTTGTGTGTATCTTCCGGATATTTCCCGCTGGATCCGGGTGAAAGGCAAAGGATGGCTGTTTCTGTGGCCATGGCCGGTGGCGGTGTAACTAAAAACGATGATATCCAAAGTGCTATTAAAAAGCAGAAACAGGCACGTATTGCTTATGAATCCGATTATCGCTTTGCCCAGGCTCCGCTCCAGGTAACGCTTACTGCTGTTCCGGGGGATGGAAAGGTCACTTTATACTGGGATGATGTTGCCGAATCATCTGTCGACAATTTTATTAAACGCCTGGATTATCCCAATGCCGCTGAAATGTCTCGCGATTTTGAAGGATACCGGGTTTATCGCTCGACCGATGCGGCCATGCTGGATCCAATGGTAATTACCGATGGCAAAGGTAATAAATTGATGCGGGTACCAATTGCTCAATTTGATCTGAAAGATGGGTTAACAGAGTACCATCCCATTGATATTTATGGGATAAAATACTGGCTTGGTGACGATTCAGGTCTTCAACACAGTTATGTAGATTCCGGACTCACCAATGGACAGCGTTATTTTTATGCTGTTACCGCATATGACCGTGGTTTTACTGACGCTGAAATTGCACCGACTGAAACACCCATCCGGATTGATGTGGACACCCAGGGCAATATTGTTACCGGGGTTAATGTGGCAGTGGTTCGTCCCCGTGCGCCAGTGGCGGGATATCTACCGGCAGAAGTCGACAGTTTCATTCATGTCAGCGGTTCTTCCACGGGGCAGATCGGGATCAAGATTATCGATCCGCGCTGGATCAAACAGGGTCATGAATATCAATTGATCTTTGAAGATACGCTGATCCGCGGAACAGTTCTGGATGTGCTAACCACGAAAAACTTTACGCTAACGGATCTTACCGTCGATAGTGTAATGATAGATAAAAGTACCAATTTGGCAGCTGACTACGAACAACCGATACTCGATGGATACCGCTTAATATTTACTAATGAAGATAAAGTAATGACCGATCCGGAAAAGGCAAAGTGGTCAGATCCTAACATTTTTGAATTCCAATTTAGTCCGGTTCAATTTCTCAATATAAAAGGAGTACAAAATCCCTTTGATTACGTGGTAGTTTTTGGAGATGTTGGCATGTCAACTTCCAAAGATACCTCGATAAGTTTCTCTCATATGCCGGCGAAAGATGTTAATTTTAAGATATTGAATATTTCAAAGAATAATATACCGATCGAGTTCGCATTTGGTGAGATTGATGGTACAGACGGAAAATTTTCCATTGACACTAGTGATGCGGATAATGCAGATGTAATCCGGTTTCTGGAACCTAATGCACAGGGAAAACTGATCTGGACTTGGCAATTGATTTTAAATTTACAACCACAACCGCCTGTTGGTCGTAATCCTGATTCGGGTGATTCCCTGTTTTTGTATCTGCGTAAACCATTTTTATCCAGTGATAGCTACCGTTTTAAAATGAAAACAGAATCGTTGTCAACGCAACTGGCCAAGGCACAACTTGACAGAATCCGGGTGGTTCCGAACCCGTATATTGCTGCCGAGACCTGGGAACCGTTCAATACATACTCCAGCGGACGCGGCCAACGCGAGATACATTTCATCAATTTACCGCCTAAATGTACCATTCGCATCTTCAACGTTTCCGGTGAACTTATCGATAAGATTGAATACGACAGCAGGGTCGATGCCAACAAGGAAGTTACTGGTTTGAAGCGGCTCACGGATGGAACCGATAGCGGTTTGAATGACGGTACCGCCATCTGGGATTTATTGAGTAAAGATAAGCTGGAAATTTCATATGGAATCTATCTATATCATATTCAGGCACCGGGTATCGGGGAAAAAACAGGAACTTTTGCGATAATTAAATAATCGTAAGCTAGTTTAAATGTAAATCCGTCGCAGGTTAGCATGACAGTACAAATAAATATAATTTTATAGGAATGAAGAATATTATGAAGAGAATAGCACAATCTCTGAACCAGCAGGCAACAGCAGGATTACTGCTGGTGGTTTTTCTCTTACTGTTTGGTAGCGCAAGTATGGCTCAGGATGTGAAAAAAGTCGGAACCTCGGCAGCTACTTTCTTAAAAATACCAGTCGGAGCCAGAGGTATATCTATGGGAGGTGCATTTGTTTCTATCGCTGATGATCCGAGTGCATTATACTGGAATCCGGGTGGCCTCTCACGTATCGAAAAATATTCCCTGATGGTGGATCACTCTCCCTGGTTACCAGGTTTAAGTTTCAATTTTATTGGTCTGGTTATGCCTTTAGAATCTTTTGGTACACTGGGCATCAGCGTAACCTCGCTTAGCACCGCCGAAATGGATGTGACCACTCCCGCAAATCCTATGGGTACCGGTGAAAAATTTGATGCAGCATCAATGGTTGCCGGTGTCTCGTATGGCCGGAAGTTAACGGATAGATTTACCATTGGGGGTACAGTAAAGTACGTTAATGAGCGAATTATGAATTGTTCAGCAACCGGTCTAGGTGTTGATCTCGGTACAATTTATAATACTCCGTTATCCGGATTACGAATGGGTTTCAGTGTTTCAAACTTTGGTACAAAGATGCAAATGGACGGTGAAGATCTTAATGTGCGTGTGGATATCGATCCCAGCCAGTTGGGTAATAATCAGAGTGTGGTCGGACGGTTAAAGACGGATAGTTTCGATCTGCCTCTGATCATGCGGTTGGGACTGTCGTATGATGCCTGGCAGGCTGAGAACACGCGGGTGACCGTGGCGGCGGATGGAATTAATCCCAACGATAATGCGCAATTCCTTAATGTTGGGGCCGAAGCGGCTTTTCTCGGTGAAATGCTGATTATCAGTGGAGGTTTTTCGGAACTGTTTCTGGAAGACCGTGAAAAAGGTTTAACAATGGGAGCCAGTTTTAATCCTAATATCATCAGTGGTGTCGGTCTTAATGTCGGCTATGCTTTTCAAAGTTTTCAACATTTACCAGATGTAAATAGATTTACTTTAACAGTATCATTTTAATCGGTGAGGAAAGGAGGGCCAATCTTTAAAAAATTCAGAAGCAATTTACTATATCATTTTTAATTTGACGAATTTAAGGAGGTCTTTATGACGTCAAGGTTTACATTGTTAACTTTTACAGTTTTATTTATCCTGAGCCTGGGATTAACTGTACAGGCCCAGAATGTATTTGTGACTTTTCGTTTTAATTCCTGCACCAACCTGGATACGCTTAAAGCATCTAACGGCTTTGTCGAAATGAGAGGTGCATTGAATACAGTTGCGCCGAATAATCTTCCTAATGGCCAGGTAATCGACTGGAGTGCCTCATCAACTCTGGAAATGGTCAATGTTGGTGGTGATTATTGGGAACTTACCGTGGAAATGGCACCCGAGGATACACTGTATTATAAATACTGGACAGGATATTCACCCTCCGTGGGAACCTTTCCTGACGGCGGCTGGGAAGGTCCATTCCTTCCTTCCAACGGCCTGACCTGGAATACGCGAACTTTCATTTCGGGGACTACGGATAGCGTATTAGACGTACAGTACTATCATCCGAGCACAGCTGGAACGGTTGACCAATACTTAGCGCCGTTTGAGAACAAAGCAGATTCCGTAGCCGTATATTTCCGGGTCAATATCGGTGGTGAAATGGAAGCGGAGAGATTTAATCCGGCCAGCAATGGCCCTGTTGGCGTCCGCGGTAATGGCGGTGGTACAGGCCAGGTCCTGAGTTGGGATATCACCAAAGTTCTATTGAACTGGGAAGAAGGTAGTGTTTATCGGACAGGTTCCTTCTGGTCAGGTGTTGCTTATTTTCCAAAAGACAGTTTGACAGTGGGAGAACAGCAGGCCTTTAAATTTTATGCGGAAAATACATCCGACTTCAGCTGGGAAGACGGTGGCGACCATAAGTTCAAATATCCGGTTGGTTTGAAAGACACGACTATTGCCTGGACCTGGTTCAGTAATAAACCGATTACGGGTACCGCGCCGGTAACGAGTATCATAACCTGGCGGGTCAGCACAGAAGCGCTTAAAGCCATCGGCATGTTCGATCGTGGTGTCGGTGATGAAATATCGGTAAGAGGGCCTCGAGGCTGGGATGTAGATGTTCCATTATATTATGAACCTACTTTAAAGGAATGGGATTCAGCCAATGAAGAGTTCAAATTACCTCCGGGAACAGAAATTTTTTATAAATACTATGTGAACTGGGATTCTTCCCGCTTTGATACCTTAAGCCCAAATTACATCAAGGGAATCAGGGCGAATGATAATGGTTGGGAGGAACCGGGCAGCACAGGCGGCGGTAACCGTATCCATGTATTTCAGGATGCAGCCGAACAGACCGTAACCGGCGATTTTGGTTTTGACCGCCAGTTCTTTAACAGCGTACCGGCCAACGGTGTTTTTGATATTCCTATCACTGTTACCTGGAATGTGGACATGACCAATGCCACTAATGCCGATTCCAATACGCTAGGCGATCTGTTCAGACCGGGTCTGGATACTGTCTGGGTTCTGTGGGATGGCGAACTGCTGGCTATTGCCCAGGGTCAGGATATGTGGTATGATATAAATAATAATCGTGATTCGCGCTTTTTAATGCTGACAGATGGAAACGGCGACATGATCTATAGCGGATCGTATACCATAGCACCGACGGAAAAATTTCCTAATGGCTGGTTTCAGCTTGGCTACAAGGTGGCCTACTCTACTTCTGATGGTGGCAGAATTATACATGGTACGGGTAATGAGAGAGGCCGCCGCTATCTGCAGT
>CAYSHN010000002.1:0-27593 GCA_964430815.1 uncultured Calditrichota bacterium
ATATTCCTTTACTCCATAATACCATTGCAGCACGCCGGAATGAGCATCCACATTGGGCCAGGGATTCTTTGCTTTACCCTGTTTCTCCAGAATAGGTGGAACCACTTCATACAACATGCTGACAATTTTAAACAGGGGATCTTGTGGCAGGTGTTTCAGCGCAAAATCACGCTGGGCCGTGTAACGCGGATCAGTTTTGCGCAGCACGGCATGTCCATAACCCGGAATAACCTGACCTGAGTTTAAGGTATCCCACACAAATTTCTCCAGATCCGTTTTACTGGGGATTTTATTGCCCATTTTTTTCATCAATTCCTGGATCCAGGCTAAAACCTCCTGGTTGGCCAATCCATGCAAGGGACCAGCCAAGCCATTCATACCGGCGGACAGGGAATAGTAGGCATCGGACAGGGCTGAGGCGACCAGGTGTGTGGTATGAGCACTGACGTTGCCGCTCTCATGGTCACTGTGCAGGATAAAGTATAGACGGGATAATTCATCGTAGGGGGTATCTATACCCATCATATGGGCAAAATTCTTACCATAATCGAGTTTATAATTAGGCCGGATCTGTTTATCTTTTTTGTATTTTAGTCTATAGATAAAAGCGGCGATGGCATGAAGTTTGGCAATCAGGTTCATCGCATCTTCATACATAGGTTCCCAGTATTCCATTTTGTTCATGCCCTGGTTATATCGTTGTACGAACAGGGAATCACTTTGCAGGGCCATAATAGCCATGGAAAACATGGTCATGGGATGAGTGGCTTTAGGTAATGAGCGCAGCATAGTCCAGACATAGGAGGGGACTTTCCCTCTTTTCTGCAGATCAGCGATAACTTCACGTACCTGTTTTTCATCGGGAATATCACCGGTTAATAACAGATACAAGTGCCCTTCCACATAGGGCATTTCTGCACCTTTAGGGCGGGGCAATTTCTCCAGCACGTCCGGGATGGTATATCCGCGAAAACGGATTCCTTCAAAAGGGTCGAGATAGGAGATATCGGTCGTTAAGCATTTAATCCCTCTCATTCCCCCATGAAATTGACTTATTTTTACGGTGTCGACCTGGACATCGCCATGTTCTTTAATTAAGCGGGAAACTCTTTCGCGCCATGCCGGTATGATTGTAGCTAGTTTAGTTTTTAGTTGTGTCATAGGCTTCTCCTTTTCATGTTTTATTTTATGATAATATATATTCTATTCTTTTTACTGAGTTTGAATACCATATAATATACTCTTATTTAATACAATCAATCATCAGGCTTTTTAGTTTTTTTCAATTCGGTGTTTTTTGGTTTGGTCTTAGCGGGAGATGAGTTGGACTCGGAATGACCTTTCTTGTAGTCGGTAATATAAAAACCACTCCCTTTAAAAATTAATCCAGTACCTCCGGATATTTTTCTCTGCACCCTGCCTTTGCATTTCGGGCAGATAGATAACGATTCTGCCGCAATACTTTGGAACTCCTCAAATTCAAATCCGCAACGGGTGCACTTGTATTCATAAGTAGGCATAAAATAAAAACTCCATCAAAAATTTAGTTGCCGGGAGCAGTGAATCATAAAATTGTAGAACGTTTCTCCTTTAATCTTTAGGCGATAATTGCACAGATGCAGGCTACATTTATGATATCATCTACACTGCAACCTCTGGACAAATCATTAAATGGTTTTTTCAGGCCCTGAATAATGGGACCGATGGCTTCAGCACCGGCCAAACGCTGGGTAATTTTATAACCGATATTTCCGGCATCCAAGTCCGGGAAAATATAGACATTTGCTTTACCGGCCACCGGGCTGCCGGGTGCTTTTCGTTTACCGACAGATTCCACGTAAGCCGCATCAAATTGTAATTCACCATCCACTTTTAGTTGGGGCATTTTCTCTTTTAACAAATTGGTAGCTTTGATCACTTTATCGACATGTGCATGCTGGGCGCTGCCTTTGGTCGAAAAAGAGAGCATCGCCAGATAAGGTTCCTGTTCGACCAGTCTTTGATGGGTGCGAGCACTGCTGATGGCAATACTGCACAATTGCTCGGCATCAGGATCCGGAATTACCGCACAATCGGCAAAGGTCAGGATTTTACCATCTTTAAGCACCATGATGAAGCAACTGGAGACAACGCTTACTCCTTCAGCCAGACAGACTATTTGAAACCCAGCGCGTAAAACATCGCCGGTCGTATTTATCGAGCCAGCTACCGCTCCATCTGCCATCCCGTCATGAATCATGAATGCGCCGAAAAACAGGGGATTTTTTACGATTTGTTTTGCCTGCTCGGGGGTAACATTTTTATGCTTACGCATTTGATAGTAGCTATCCGTCCATTTAGAATAATATTCTGATTTTACAGGATTAATGATCTGTAAATCTTTAATATTTACCTTAAGTGCTGTTCCCAGTTTATTAATTTTATCCGGATCACCCAGTAAGATCGGAGTGATTAAATTCTCTTTTTTTAAAAAAGCAGCGGCCTGAATAATCCTTTCTTCTTCTCCTTCCGGAAGAATAATCGTTCTTTTTTTACTCTGGGCCAGTTTTCTGAATTTATCAATAATCTCCATGATATGACCTCTTATTTATTAAATTTTTGTTTTAATTTTTGAGCAACCAGAGGGGGTACCAGATTTTCGATATTTCCGCCAAATTCAGCGACTTCTTTAACGATGGTTGAATTAAGATATGTATATTTTTCATTGGGCATGAGAAAAACAGTCGAGATATTCTGATTCAGGCGATGATTCATAAGTGCCATTTGAAATTCGAATTCAAAATCAGAAATAGCCCGCAAACCGCGGATCACAGCTACTGCATTTTTCTTTTGGGCAAAATCGACCAACAATCCTTCAAAACAATCGGTTTGCACATGGGGAATAGCACCGGTGGCGTCTTTAATGAATTCAAGGCGTTCATTCACAGAAAATAACGGTTGTTTCTTGCTATTCATGGCGATGGTTACGATAAGTTCGTCAAAAATTTTAATGGCACGCTCAACGATATCCAGATGCCCGTAAGTAAAGGGATCAAAAGTCCCGGGGTAAATAGCTATTTTTTTAGACATATCACACCCTGCCCATTATATAAGATACCAGACTTCTACCGATTTTTTTTTGTTGTTTGATCAGATATGCTGCTGTGGCAGTTGAGATCGGATTGGTAATCTCGTGATGGACCACCATGATGCCCTGCTCCTTTAAGATTTTGCGCCCCAATATTAAATCGACCAGGCCTTGAATCTCCGGAAAATTAAAAGGCGGGTCCATTAAAATCAAATCATAACTATTTCCTGTATCTGTGCAGAATTTTAAAGCATCGCTATGAATGGTTTCGGTACTATCTTCGTCGATGGATAACAGCGAAAGATTCCGACGTAAAATATCCAGAGATTGTTCGGATTTTTCTACAAAGGTTATATTTTTTGCTCCGCGGCTGTAAGCCTCCAGACCAAAACTTCCGCTGCCACTGAACAAATCAAGTACAGCTTTATCCTGGTAAAAATATTGCAGACTATCGAATATGCTCTTTTTGATACGATTTGTCAGCGGGCGTATTGATAAATCCTGACTGCCAAGTAAATTTTTTCCTTTAAATTTTCCACCCAGAATGCGCATAAAACACAGCCAGACTGTGCTACATATAGAAATCAAGGATCAAGTGAAGTTGATATGGTGCTTTGGCCAGATCGCGTTGATTAGTTGGCAGCAGGGTAAGTTTATGAATATTAATGTTGGTGTTGGTGGTTGCCAGTTCGGAGATAAGAGCCTGACAATTGACTTCGGGGCCTTTTAATTTGTATTCATAGCGGATAATTGAAAACAATTCCTCCTGGCGCATTGAAATTTGTTTTTGCAGATCAACAGTGAGATTATTTCTTTGAGTAAAGTCGGTGATCCAGTCCTGCGGTGATTTGGAAATGTATATGGAATCCGTTCCTGCCGGGGTGAGGGATGTTCCGGCTACTGTTTTTATGTCATACAGAGCAAAAAAACCACCTCTGGTTCCCGGGCGTTTATCGACAGTTTCCAAATTGAGGTTTGAAAATGCCGGAGAATTTTTCAGTTTAGTGTTTAAATCTGCCAGATCTGTCCTACTCGTGGTGAAAACCTCGCAGGCAAGATTTTCACCATATATATATAAACTGGAATAACGGACTTTAACCGGTTTAAGATTTATCAATTGAACCAGGTAGCCTAAACGGGAATGGGTATCGGCGTTGATAGAGTTAAGAATATTATTTTTACGTATCTGCAATTCACGTTTTAATTTCTGTTCAGCGGTTTCGGGAGGTGGGACCTCTTCTTTAGTGGAGAAAAATATTTTCCAGACCAGTAGGGCTATAACGGCTATCGTTGCGACAATACCTATACCGAATAATAGAGGTTTGTAGTTGGATGACGGCAGGGACATTTCATAGGTCGACAAATCCCGCCCCAGTCCCACGCCGGATGCACTTTTATCTGTTTGTTTTATAGTTGTTTCAGGGGCGGGGGTATAAGTGGAAACTTTTGGTGTGGTTGGCTGAATTGGTACCGTCTTGGCAGGAGTAGATACAGCCGGACCCTGGGATGCGGGTATTTGGGCACTGCTGGACCGATCGTCAAGTTTTTTAGGTATTTCCGTTTCAGAAAATAATTTTTCAGAAAAGTCGGATTCAGCAACAACGGGTTTGGATTTTACTTCCTGCGGTTTTGCGGCTTTAGTTTCGGTTTCGGATTTATCTACCTTGGTTTCCATGGATTCGAGATTCTCATCAAAAAACTCCGGCTGCTGACTATCCATTAAATTATATTTCGGCATTATTCCTCCTTAACCGCCAGTTAAACATCTAAAACCACACCAATGCATTCAACAAATTTAAGAACATCGTAACGACTGGGCATGTTTTGACGGATTTTTTCAGTAAAGGTGATATTTTGCAGGGGATTTAGACGGAATACCGGTACGGAACAGTTTTTCTGGATCATATCAATCAGTTCAGCATTAATGCTGGTACCATATACAAAAATCTTATCGACCACCGTCAATTCCATACCCCATTGTTCAAAAAGGGTTTCGATGTATTTAATATTAAATTTTATTTTCTCAACGACGACCTGGGCAAATGAACCGGATCTGACTGCAGGAATGATTTTTTCATAATTTGAATATAAATAACTGCCATTCCACAGGTAGGTTGTTTCCAGGCGATTGTTGGCAATCTTAAAGAGAACAAATAATCCCTCGATTTTATTGATCAGAATACTCTGTAAGATCAGTTCCGCTGCCAGTTGATTCAGGCTCAAATTTTTTAAACTGAATCTGGTAAGTTTGGATATTTGACTGAAAAAATTGATCACTCTTTTCGGCAGAGTAATTACCAGAGTATCCTGTAAATTATGATGATGAAAGTAGTTGGAGGTCACATGATAGACATAGTTATTAATCGGTGCAGCCAGACTTTCCGAAAGATCCCAGGCAATATGATCCTGCAATTCTTTTGATTGTAAATTTTCCGGTAATAAGACCCGTTTTAAAATAGCTAGATTCGTTTCAATCGATATTGAGATAGTGGGTTGTTCGATCTGTAATTTTTCAAAGGAATGTCTGATCAGCTCGGCCAATAACAGGATTCTGTCTTCTCTGAAAAACTCACGCTCGTCATATAAGAAAGGATAATCGATCGTCCCTAACTGATCAAGGTTAAAAGTACGCTCATTTTTGATAAAATGGGCATACAAAATATTTTCGACAGTAAAAGATAGGCCGATATGATTATTCATTTTTTATAGATATATTGATTTTTAAGATAAAAAAATAAAGAATTAATGTCAATCTCTTTTTAGTGCCTCATTTTTTCTAACTCTACATTTTTTAATAACTTCCGTTAGATAAATCAGTATGCAGATAAATTATGCTTTTGTATTGCAACATAATCCTTTTTTTTTAAAATTGGATAGAATTTTATTAACTCCTGTATCAGCTGATCAGAGAACACCATGTATTCAAGATTTTGTATAATTGTGTTAATGCCTCTATTTTGTGCCTGTATTTCCGATAAACAGGATCGGACTCTGGCGCGGTTAAAAGATTTGGAATATAGCAGAAGTGTTTCCGGCGGAGTCTTTGATCAATATATCGAGAAAGGAAGTATAGAAGTACAAACCGGTGTCATCGATGCCATCGCAAAAATTCAGGATCCGGCGCATTTGCCTAGTCTGCAAAAATTATTAATCAAGCCTGATCCCCGCTATATTGATAAAATTATATTTGCACTGGGCCAAATTCACGCTATCGAAAGTGTGGATATTTTAAAAAATCTATACTTGCAAGCTAGTTATAATCCTTACCGTAGTCAGATAATTAAAGCGCTTGGTAAAACAGAAATTAGTTCAGCCAGGGATTTTATATTTGCACAATTATATAATTTCCCTGATTCTTTATTGGACGGCGCCATAACCAGTTTGGCTTTGTTATCTCCCCGTGATTCGATTCATGCAGAGATTAACCGACAGCTGATCGGTTTTCTGGCCCATCCTTCAGAACAGGTGTCATCTGCTGCTGCATATTTTTTTTCCAGACACCCTGATTCACTGGCTACAGCCAATCTGATTCGCTGTCGTATCCCCATAAATAAGTCAGGTTATAAATATCGTTTGCGGGCACTGGACCGCATTTTAAGCAGGTATGGAATTATTGTAATCGACTCGCTTTTACTTGATTCATTGAAATCGGAATTAACCAATCAGGATGAAATGAAAAATTTATTCTGGACTGGTAATATTTATCGAATTTCTCTTTTAGCAAATTATCCTGATTCTTTATGCATATCAATTCTATCAGGATTTCTCCGGACAGATATGCCGCATCTGCGCACGGCTGCTATTCATGCGCTGGGTAGAATGAAAACACAGCCGGCTCATGATCTTTTAATGGCAAATTTTGACCGGGCGAGTTGGCAGGACAAAGGTGAAATTATATGGTCTCTGGCCGATGCACGATCCACGCGGCTTAATTTATTAATCCAGAACAATCTGGATAAAGGACCGGTTCATTTTAAACAACTTCTATTGACTGCTCTGGCTAAGATAGGAAATTATGCTGCCCTGCAGCAACTAAGACAATTTTTAGTTGTACCTGATAAACGTCTGGTTTATACTGCTTATACCGAATTAGCGCAATGTAACCAACTGCAGTCCGCTGATGTACAGGCCGCGTTGTTTTCAGGAGATTTAGCCCTGGTGTTCACTGCCGCGGAATGGATCACCGCTCATCCCCGGGCCATTACCTTCCAGGACCTGGAGAAGGCTTATTTAAAATTATCAGAACCGGAAGATGTCGAAGCCATGATTTCCCTGCTGAAAGCTGCTGTAACTGTGGATTCAGTGCAGGCCCATCAATTGCTCTGGCGTGTTGCCGAAAAAGCGGTTGATCCTGCTCTGGCTAATCAGGCTGTAGACCTGTTAAGAAAGGCAGGCAGTAACTATCCAACGGAAAGAGAAACAGTGGGATTGTTTGTAGCGAAGGAAGATGAGGCCATGTCTCAATCTACCCAAATCGTGATCCGGACAGAAAAAGGGGATATTGAAATCCAATTATGGCCCGATCTGGCACCAGCAACCGTGGCTAATTTTATTTCTTTAATCAGGCAGAAATTCTATAATAACCTTACCTTTCATCGGATAGTAAGTGATTTCGTCATTCAGGGTGGTGATCCCAGAGGCGACGGCTGGGGAGGTCCGGCTTACCATATACCCTGTGAATATAATGAAGCGGAGTTCGAACGGGGCACGGTAGGAATGGCCACGGCCGGTAAAGATACCGGTGGAAGTCAATTTTTTATATGTCATTCCGCTCAACCTCATCTGAATGGCAAGTATACTGCTTTTGCAAGTGTTCAAAAAGGGATGGAGATTGTCGATAAAATTGAAATCGATGATAAAATATTGGAAATTACAATTAAAACAAGGGGTGCATTATGAAAAGTATGTTTTACATTTTTTTGGTAGTAGTTGCCTGGAGTTGCTTTGTTCAGGCTCAAACTGAGGCGGGAGCTCAGATCACATTGGGTGATAGCCTGTATGCTAAATTTGACAATCAAGCAGCCTTGAATGCTTATTTGCAGGCCATCAAGTTGGATTCTAATAATTACGAAGCGAGCTGGAAAGCATCCAGAACCTATAGCGATATAGGTGAAACAATGGAAGGGAAGAACCGTGCCGGGTATTTCAAAAAAAGCGAGCTGTATGCCCGTCAGGCAGTTAAAATTGACAGCACCGGTGCTAAAGGCCATTTACAACTCAGTATCGCTCTGGGCCGCGTGGCTCTGGATGCCAGTCCAAAGGAACGAATTAAGCTTTCTAAAGAAATAAAAAAGCAATGTGATCTGGCCATAAAATATGATCCTACTGATGATTATGCGCACCATGTACTGGGCAGATGGCATCGTACAATATCTAACCTTAGTTGGGTTGAAAAAGCATTTGCCAATATATTTCTAGGAGGAGTGCCAAAAGAAGCGAGTAATCAAGCTGCGGCTGATTGTTTTAAAAAAGCGATTGAATTAAATCCTAATCATATCAATCATCATCTGGAATTAGGGTTGACTTACGAAATGATGGGAGAAAAGGAACAGGCTAAGGCTGAATTCCAGGAATGTCTGGATTTGCCAAAAACAGATAGTGATGACGATACCTATAAAGCACAGGCAGAAGAAAAATTAAAGAAACTGTAGATAGAAATTCGTTTGGCTTGTCTTTTGATTTCTGGAATACTCTGTATCTGGATGGACGGGAAGATAAACGTTTTATGCTGCGACAGGAATATTTGGCGCAGATTATTAATTCCTACCGTCCGATAACGAGCGAGGAATTTAAAAACGCGCTGTCGAAGTCTGCAGATTTTTTTTTCAGCGAGTGGCAAAATAACTCCAGAACGCCAACGGTGTGGGAACGAATACGGTTTATCAGCAACTACCTGTCGGTTGAGATCAGGGAAGAACATGTAAACGAGATAGCCGATTATTTTTGTTCGCTCATTTTCAGTGTCCCGCCGGAAGAGATACGTGAAATTAAAGTTGTGATTCCTGATTTGGCACAGAAATTTCCACTGGGTCTGATTTCAGATACAGGTTATATTACCGGTAAATATATCCGGCAATTTCTACAGCGTGAAAACCTGCTGCAGTATTTCAGTTCCTTCATGTTTTCGGATGAACAGGCGAATTCTAAACCACATCGATCGGTATTCGAAAAAACCGCGGAGAATCTGCATATCTCTTTAGACCGACTGATTCATATTGGAGATCTGGAGCGGACAGATATTGCCGGCGCCCGGCAGGCGGGTTGTTATTGTGTTAAATTTACCGGAGCTAATAATTCTGTCAGCCCGGACAAAACTCAGGCTCATTTTGTCATCAATAATTATCAGGAATTACCGGCAACCCTGACCAAGTTGATCGAAGAAATTCGCAAACTGGAAAATATCTAGCTAGGAAGTACCAGAGCCGAAAAAATTTATTATTACAATTGGATAAATACTCTATGCTTAGAGTAACTGATTTAACCTACCGCTATCCCAATGGAACACTGGCTCTGGATCAGGTTAGTTTTCAGATTAAGGCTAATGATAAATTAGCTATAATCGGACCTAATGGTGCGGGAAAATCCACCCTGATATTTGTGCTTAACGGAATACTTAGTGGATCGGGAAATATCTGGCTAGATGATCAATTTATCGATCCAAAAAATCAGCATATCTTGCACCAAAAGGTGGGTGTCGTTTTCCAGAATCCTGATGATCAATTGTTCTGTCCTACTTTGTATGATGATGTTGCTTTCGGACCGTTAAACCTGGGATTGTCCAAAGAAGAAATTGATTTAAGGGTCGCTGAAGCCTTGTTCCGGGTGGGTCTGCGAGGCCGGGAAAACGATTCTACGCTTACGCTTAGTTTTGGAGAACGCAAGAGCGCTTCATTGGCTACGATTCTGGCCATGCGTCCGGAACTATATATTTTCGATGAACCTAGTTCCAATTTGGATCCTTATCACCGACGTATCATCATCGATTACATTAATGGATTATCCAAAACGGTTTTGATTGCTACCCATGATCTGGATCTGGTTCTGGAAACCTGTAGTAAGGTTCTGATTTTGAATAAAGGCCGCGTGATAACCATGGGTGGGATTGAATTGTTACAGGATGAACCCTTGCTTAAACAAAATTATCTGGAATTGCCGGGCAGATATTTGTACACAGGACAAAAGCCGCGATCAGGAAACCCTTAATACGATTGATAATTTATTTATATTTATAGCATAATTCAGCCGAGTATTACTATCAACACAACTGAAAATATGATCTTTTTGAACTAAGAAAATCAAACCAATAAAACAGGGTTGAGGTTAAAATGAAACATTTTAGCGAATTTCTGTTGATTCTATTCAGTATCTCCTGTTTAAATGCTCAGAACGCAAAAAAAACTATTGCTGTGCTGGATCTGGATCCTACCGGTATCGCTCCGACGGATGCTCAATTTTTAACCGATCGTCTGCGTACAGAACTTTTTGAAACAGGTGCTTTCCAGGTGGTAGAAAGGGATAAGATGAATGCCATACTGACTGAGCAGGGTTTTCAACAGACTGGTTGTACCACAGTGGAGTGTGCGGTTGAAATCGGACAACTGTTAAATGTTAAAAATATTGTGGCCGGCAGCATCGGTAAGATCGAGGAACTTTACTCGATCAGTTTGCGGATGATCGATGTTCAGACCGGAGCGATAATTAAAACGGCCACCCAGGATTACCGGGGCAAATTGAGTGAAGTACTAACCGAAATAATTCCCGAGATTGCGGCAACCCTGGCCAAGGAACAGAAAACAGCAGTAAAGGGAAAAAGACCAGTTGTTAAGGAATCAACCAATAAAATAAAAGAAATGAAAAAATTTGGGGTGATGTTCAAGGCAGGTTACGCCTTTTTTGGTTACACCACGGATGCAAATAATGCGATCGATGAACTCAAAGAGATATATGACAAGTTCAACACATATTCTAACCACCGTAACCTGGCCCTGGAAGTCAATTACTCTTTGTCAACCCGTTGGCAGGTAAAATTGAATTATGGTGTTGAAAAAATTCTAGATAACTGGACAGATAGTGATTATTTATATAGCCTGGATTCAGATATTAAATCTTTTGCACAAAATTTTAAGTTCACTAATTTGGGTCTGGGGATAAACTATTATCTGTTAAATCGGCCGGCTAAATTTGACTGGTATGTGGGTTCGGATATTGGGCCCATGGGATTGGAAGTCCATGTCACTACCTTGAAATCTTCGGCTGAGGTCTTTGATAAGAGGTTCACTTATAATGCCTTTGCTTTTAAACTGACAACGGGTTGTGGCTACTTTCTTTTTCCGTCGTTACGATTGGGTATTGAATTGGCGTTGCAGGCCAGCGGAAACTTTGATTTATCCAATCAACCAATTCTTCCAGCTGGATATTCGGTACCATTTATTCCGGATAAGTTGAAAGAAGATATAATGCTATTAAAGAAAATTTCCGGATCTGGCATACAAATGAATGCAACACTCAGTTATCATTTCTGATTATGATATGGGTTTACGATCATAAACTTTTTATTTAGTTAGTACGACCGGGATAAACCTTTAAAGCCTCAGCCAGTATATGCATGGCTTTTTTGATATCTTCAATGTTTAAGACATAAGCGATACGCACTTCATTTTTGCCCAGGCCGGGAGTAGAATAGAAACCATTGGCCGGGGCTAGCAGAACCGTTTCATTGTTGACCTGAAAATCGGTCAGCAACCACTTGGCAAAATTATCGGCATTGTCGATGGGCAGTCGGGTTACCAGGTAGAAGGCCCCTTTCGGTTTGGGAGCAATTACTCCAGGCATCTGGCGCAGGGCCTCTACCATTACGTCCCGGCGGCGGGTATACTCTTTGAGTACTTTTTTGAAATAATTTGGAGGAGTATCAATGCCGGCCTGTGCTCCCAACTGCTCCAGGGTGGGTGGACATAAACGGGCCATTCCAAATTTCAGTGTATTTTGGATAATATCTCTGTTTTTAGTAACGATACAACCAATGCGGGCCCCACAGGCTGAGTAGCGTTTGGAGATACTATCCAGTAAAATTGCCCGATCATCGATACCCTCCAAATGCATAACACTGGTATGTTGTAAACCATCGTAGCAGAATTCCCGGTAAACTTCGTCTACCAACAAAAACAGATTTTTATCCAGGACAATCTCGCGAAGCGCCTGTAACTCTTTTTTGGAATAGACATAACCGGTAGGATTGTTCGGACTACAGATTAGAATTCCTTTAGTTTTAGGAGTAATCTTATCTCTGATGGATTCGATAGGGGGTAGTTGAAAATCATCCTCAATCTTGGAAGTAATCGTAACGATCCGGGCGGCTGTTTCGATGGCAAAGCCATTATAATTCGTATAGAATGGTTCAGGAACAATGATTTCATCACCGGGATCGGCAATCACCATCATGGCAAAAATTACGGCTTCACTGCCACCGGTAGTTATTATAATATCATCCATGGTGACCTTTATATCGTAGCGGGCATAATATTCGACCAGTTTTTTACGATAAGAAGTCAATCCAGCCGAGGGTCCGTATTCCAGCACTTTCCGGCCATGATGGCGAATTGCCCGCCAGTATGTCGCCGGAGTTTCAATATCCGGTTGGCCAATATTAAGTTGATATACATGCCGGCCTTTTTCTCTGGCCTGATCGGCAAAAGAGGCCAGTTTCCGAATTGGTGATGGTGGCATGATAATACCGCGATTGGAAAGCGCAGGCATAGTCTAACCTCTCAAATTGTAGAATAATTAATTAGTATTTCGTAAGAATTTAGAGATTGATTTAAAAAGTTACAAGCAATTAACAGCCAGGTTCCATTTTCATTTATATTGTCAGACGAACTTAATTGTTTTTCACTTTAAGGGCAGCCGGTCTGGTTTTATAATATTTACAATATTTTAACAGGAAGCAGGAAGCACAGAGGGGCTGGCGTGCTTTGCATATTCTCCGTCCATGCCAGATCAGCCAATGATGAGCATCCGACCAGTCGTTTTGGGGGATATGCTGCATCAGTTGATTCTCGGTCTGGCGTACATTATTGGAATCTGCCAATCCCAGACGGTTGGCGACTCTGAAGACGTGAGTATCAACAGCGATTGCTTTAAAATCGGTAGTGATACTCAAAACCACATTGGCTGTTTTTCTGCCTACGCCCGGCAGGGTCATTAATTCTTCACGGTTAAAAGGGATTTCGCCATTATATTTATCGACCAGGATACGGCAGGTGGCCAAAATATTTTTTGCTTTGGATTTATACAGGCCGACGGTCCTAATTTTTTCTTCCAACTGCAGGTTGGTTAATTTTAAAAAGGCCTGTGGAGAATCATAATCTTGATATAATTCCCTGGTTACAATATTGACACGTTTATCGGTACTCTGCGCAGCTAAGATAGTAGAAAGCAAGAGTTGAAAAGGCGTCTGATATTCCAGAGCAGTAGTAAACTGTCGATAATTTTCTTTTAATAACGAGAGGACCTGATTTGTACTTTTTTTATTAAGCATATATAATAAATTTATTTAAATTTTCAGCTGAATGAAATATGTATGGTCTAATATTAGAAAATTCAGGTAAAGAATATGGTTGAAGAAATTCTTATTAAAATGATCGCTGCTGAGTTAAATCTTGATCCCCTGCAGGTTGAAAATACAATCGAGCTTCTGGATACGGACAACACGGTGCCATTCATTGCACGGTATCGTAAGGAGAAAACCGGTAATCTTAGTGAAGATCAGATCAGAGCAATCCAGGAACGAATTCTCTATTTGCGGCATCTGGAAAATCGCCGGCAAACTATACTGCACTCCATCGCGGAACAGGGTAAACTCGATGTTGATTTAGAAAAGAAGATTAAGGAATGCTATAAACTGCATGAATTGGAAGATCTGTATCTTCCTTATAAGCCCAAAAGACAGACCAGAGCCAGCCTGGCCAGAGAGAAAGGCCTGCGGCCTTTGGCCCAGGTTCTACTGGCGCAGGAATTAACGACAGGAGACGTCCTGGAAGTGGCGAGATCATATATCAATCCAGAGAAGAACATCAACACAGCTGCAGATGCTCTCAGTGGGGCCAGAGATATTCTAGCTGAGATTTTTTCTGAGAACAGTGAGATACGTAAGTTTTTACGTGAACATTTATATGAGCAGGGTATTTTATTCTCCCGGCTGAAAGGTGATGATACGGACAAAGAATATGAAATGTATTTTGATTTTTCTCAGGGGATCAAAGTAATTCCCCCCTACCGCGTTCTGGCTATTAACCGGGGTGAAAAAGAGGGTCTATTGACAGTCGATATTAAAGGGAACGATGAAATAATCGATCAGCGGCTCCATAAAGAATTCATTCGCAATGAGCAGTCTATCTTTTTTGATCAGATTAAACTGGTGCTGGAGGATGCATATAAACGGTTGATCGCTCCAAGTATTAAACGGGAAGTGCGTTCTGAATTGACCCGGCGGGCGGAGCAACATGCCATTAAGGTATTTGCCTTAAATTTGAAAAGTTTATTACTGCAACCACCGTTCCCGGACAAAATAATCATAGGTATTGATCCGGGTTTCCGAACCGGTTGTAAGATCGCAGTTATAAATGGTGTGGGAAAATATCTGGAAGGAACAACTATTTATCCCCATCCGCCCCAGGGGGAATATTTTGCTGCCAAATCGATCCTCAGAGAAATGATCGAACAATATCAGGTAGGGGTGATTGCGATCGGTAATGGGACTGCCAGCCGGGAAACCGAATTAATGGTGGCCGAATTGATCAAAGAGATTAAAGCAGAAAGAGATTTGCAGTACATCATTGTCAATGAAGCAGGTGCTTCAGTCTATTCTGCTTCAGCTATGGCTAAGGAAGAATTTCCTGAATTGGAAGCGAGTTTACGCGGCAATATTTCCATTGCCAGACGATTGCAGGATCCTCTGGCTGAGCTGGTGAAAATTGAACCCAGGAGTATTGGTGTCGGCCTGTACCAGCACGATGTTGATCAGCAGGAATTAAATATGACACTGTCACAGGTTGTGGAATCATGTGTTAATCAGGTAGGTGTCGATCTCAATACTGCTTCAATCGCTTTATTAAAATATGTTTCAGGTCTGAATAATAAAAGCGCACAAAAAATAGTTGAGTATCGGCAGCGTAATGGACGCTTCGAAAACCGGGAACAATTAAAACAGGTTCAAGGAATTGGTGAAAAATCGTACCAACAAGCAGCAGGATTTTTGAGAATTCGCCATGGAGATAATCCTCTTGATGCTACTTCGATTCATCCCGAATCATATGCCGTGGCCAGAAAACTTCTGGATAAATTTGCTATTTCTGATATTTTTCAAGAAGGTAAAATTTTGAAAACGCGTCTGAACGAGCAAAAAACCGATTTAACCTCACTAGCCCTGGAATTAGGCTGCGGTTTACCGACCCTGGAAGATATGCTCAAGGATCTTGAAAAACCGGGACGCGATCCACGGGATGAATTACCAAAACCGGTATTTCGCAGTGATGTATTGCGAATGGAAGATTTGAAAATTGGAATGATCATGAGCGGTACCGTACGTAATGTGGTTGATTTTGGTATTTTTGTCGATATTGGAGTAAAACAGGATGGGCTGGTGCATATCAGTCAGATGTCAAAAAAACATGTCAAATCTCCCTATGAGTTGGTTCGGGTTGGAGAAGAAATCAGGGTAAAAGTATTGAAAATTGATTTGGATCGAAAACGTATTGCTCTGAGTATGATTGAGTGATGGTTGTAAAACAACGGAAGTTCAGGAGATTATTTTTTGAACTTTTGTTTTAATTTCACGCAGCGAGAAAGGTTTTTGTATATAATCAAAATCACCGCTTAAATCTTTTAATTTCAGTATATCCTGGTCAGGAAAACCACTCATAAAAATCACTTTTAGATCGGAGCGTGTTTCCATGATCTTTTTATAGATTTCAATTCCACTAATATCCGGTATAAACAAATCGAGTAGTATTAATTTAATTTTCTTTCTATATCGCTTAAATACCGTCAGTGCTTCTTTCCCACTATGAGCGGTGATGATGGTAATTTTGGTGGAACCTAGCACTTCATTCAGAATGTCCAGAACCATCTGATCGTCATCGATCAATAACAAATAGGGAATATCTTGCTTTAAAGATTTGGCCGTGGGCTTTTGTTTATTTAGGGTCATATCTATTTTTAATAATGCATTTGTACAGAATATTCCTGTTATCCAGGGCAAATATACATAATATTAATAATATTTAAATGCATAGTTTGACATTTTTTATAAAGAGGATGCTTTTAACCTGCCGGTTATTTTGATCATATTATAAGTTGCCCTCAGAAAATATTTCAGCAGAAAAGATCTTGATCGTTGTATCATCATGCTGCCAGGCCATTTCAGGCAATCCGGCTTTTAAACAGGTTTGTTTTAAAAATGTTATTTTATCCCATTTCTGTTCGACGGCCACCTGTGGTAAAAGTAAACCCCGGTAAAAATTCTGCTCGATTATCAGACCATGTTTGCCGATTTCAATATCCGCTATATTGGAGATTGTTTTTAAGGGAGACAGGACGGAGATCTCGATGTGCAGATCTTTTAATTCTCCGGAATGTAAAGGGGGGAAACGTGGGTCCTCAAAAGCAGCGGCCAGAGCCATTTCTTCAACCGCCTGCTGCAAGGGACGATTTCCTTCGACATAACCGATACATCCACGCAACATCTTTTTTTTATGCAAGGTGACAAAAACACCAGATTCTTCCCGCAAAGCGGGTGAGAAGAAATCAGGGGATCGGAAAACCTTGTTCTCGATTTTATGAGTTATTACAGCGCGGGCCAATTCCAACAGGGATTTTTTTTCTTCAGTCTTCAGACGGGTCATCATTGCCGGTATTAATTATAATATTCAAGTTCTATTGTTGATAAAAAAGGGCCGAGAGATAACCAACCACTTCTTCATATTCACCGGTTATATCACCGGAGTTCCGGTAAATCAGAACTTCTGACTTGTTGGCGCCCAGCAATTTACATGCTTTCATTACCGCAATAGCCGGACCACCACCACACATCTCGCAATAACCCTGCTGCAGGTCTTGAAAGAGTTTTTCGTCGTCGAAATTTTTTAAATCATCAATTACCACATTATCGAGCACAGAGGCTTTTTTAACATTATAAAAGTGTGAAAGATCAGAAGAGGCCACCAATAACGCTTTCTGGCCGGTTAGAACTCCGGCCAGGGCTTTAGCCAGGGTCTCAATATTGTCATAACTATGTTCACCCATGACGATAGGGATAATTTTAAAATTGCCAAGGACTTCCTGTAGAAACGGTAATTGAACTTCCAGGGCGTGTTCTTCAAAACGATGTCCTTTTTCCGATAAAATAATTTGCGGACTAAATTCGGCTAATTGATGAGCCAGGATTTTTTCAACCGGCAGAATCCCCAGGGGCGTGGAATATCCATAACCGTCATAAATGGAGATCTCGGTAAAATATTCACGGTGGCTGGGAGAGATTACAGCGACCACATCGATTTCTTTATCCATAATTTGACGGTAGGCCCGGGTGGCCACCCCCCCTGAATACATATAACCGGCATGAGGAACAACCATCCCCGTAATCTTTCCGCTTATCGGTAATACCGGTGAGTTCTCCAGATAAATAGCTATTTCACGTTCCAGTGAAATTTTCTTCTGTGGATAAAACATGCCTGCGACCATCGGTGGCCGGATTTTTGGACTTTCTACCATAGAACCATTAATTAGATTATTATCTTGCCCCCGGCAATATACACAGCAATTGCCTAGTTGACAACCAGCAAGGTAATAAAATTATTTACCGCTGCCGGTCATTTTTTTAGTGACTTTTTTATGGTAAAGAAAACGGCCTGGCGATTGATATTACCACACTGATCTTTTAATGAAACAGTAAAAGTATGAGCACCCGGGGTTAAGGGAACATCATAGTTTGTCACAATGACTTTTTTTTCTGGGTCCCATTCCGGAATAACATAATTCCCATCCATGGAGAGTGATATGTTCCGTTCATACACAATCCCGGATTGCAGATCATCCAGTTTGAGTTTAATCTTTGGGTTCTTTGCATACTCCTGTCCGTTTTGTGGCGACAAAATTTCCAAAATGTGCGGCAGAGTGTCACTGGCAATCAGAAACTTCCCAAAAGATGATGAATAGGCGGATAAAGTCAGATTGCTCGAGTCGATTTTACTGGGTAGATAAGAAATTTTACCGGAAGATTCAATCTGGTATATAGCCCATTTTCCCCAGCCGGGCAGACCGGTGCGGTCGGCGGTGAGTCGCAGCAAGAAATTAGCGTACCATGGGAAATTAACCGGCTGGAGTTGATACACCGGGCTGGCCAGAGGCAAACTGGTTTTAATTGTTGCTGCTGAAACAGAGTCTGCTGTAATCAGAACGGTATCTACTACAGATTCAGCGGAAGTAGTAATGACTAAAGCTGAATCAAACCAGCTGAAAGTTTGAATAGCGCCTGGATATAGTTGATGCATTTCAATATCTGTGGACCATATGGGCACGAGGGATGAATATAATTTTAAGCTGTGATTTTCCCCCGCTATCAAATTACCGGGTAGCAGAACCTCACTCCAATCCTGACTAATCCTGTTGAGAGGAAAATCCATTTGCCGGGATGCTAATTTTATTGTCCCGGAATTTGACAGATGCTTAAAGCGCATGACCAGATTGTTGCCTAAAAAATTAAATTCAGGTTCTTGTTTTAAGTTGAACATGCTATCAGTCCGCACAGATAGAATTTGCTCCAAAAGGTGGTTGGCGGAAGTTTTGATTGAAACCTTCAAGAGCGAATTCAAATTATCGCCGATCTGGACTTTAATCTTAACTCCGGCAGCGGGATTACTGACGCCGCCATTAATTATTTCAAAATATTTTACGGGCTTAAGTGAAGAAAGGACTCGTCCGGTTTTAAAAAATATTTCCTGGCATTGATCTGAGACCAGGGTCAGGTACACCCAGTTATCCTGACGCCGCAGGTCTTTTATATAAAAGTCTGCTGTTGAATCGGGGCGTAATTCCAATTTACACAAACTCAAATTAGAGCGGATATCTTTTACCAGAATTGAAATGGGAACAGCTGTATCCCCCATGGTTATGATTCCGCTTGCCTGCTGGTTGCGCTTGTAAAAACTGAGCGGATTATAATCATCTATATAAAGTTTATGGAATACTTCACCGGACTTGATCCATTGGGGATAAAAGATCTCGGTGAAGATGTAAGCAGTTTTATCAAAATCAAGTTCATCGTAGCGTATGTTAAAGACCGTATCCGTATTAATGATCATCAATGTTTGATAAAAACCAAAACTGTTACCCAACTCAACCGCCTGATCAAAACCTTTAATACCAAGTCCTACCGCGCCTTTGATTCGGACAGGTTGCTGTACCGTATAGTAACCATCCCGGCTGCGAAATAATGAAAATTTTTGAGGAAGATAACTACCATTGATTCTGGCCCCAGCAGAAAGGGGGATACAAATCAGACTTTTTAAACCAGGTGGTAAGGGATCCTGATATTGAGGATAAAAGTGTAGAGGGTTAACCGGATGACCCTGCTGATTTCTGATTTCAAAATGCAGATGAGGGGGACCAACACCTGTCCCGCCATTATAAGCGATGATCTCGCCCTGTTTGACTTTGATAGTGTCCAGTGACAAATCAAGGCTGTAACTTTGATGCCTTAACTGCCAATCGTGAATGATTGCTTCCAGGGGATCGGCGAATTTCTGTAAGTGAGCATATACTGCGGTATTGCCATCGGTAAGTTTTAAATAGATAACCTTACCATATCCAAATGGTGAGATGCGGATTCGTTCGATATAGCCGTCGGCAATGGCATAACAGGGGAAACCTTCGCGCAACCAGGTCTTGATATCAATGGCTGCGTGATAATGTCCTTCACGGAATTCACAAAAACTGGATGATACAAAATTACTGGCATTGGTAGGCCATAGATAGTTTTGGGCCTGGAGCAACTGGCCAGGAAATAAGCAGAGCATAAAGAATAATAACGATTTGCCGGATTGAGTCATTTTTGTTCCTATTAAAAAGAGCCTATGGGACATGCGGATAAAATCAATGCGGGTTCACTGTTCAACATTGTACTGTCATGCGGCAATCAATGATGATCGGGGATGGAGAATCAGCAGACCAGATCAGAGGATTGAGGTCCATTTCGGATATATCCATGTTTTCCGAAATCAATTCCGAAAAGTGCTGAATCAGCTGAACAAGTTTGTCCAGATCAAATACCGGACCTCGACGATAGCCGGTCAGAAGTTTATAACCTTTTACTTCTGCAATCATGCTCTTGATCTCCTGGATATTCAGCGGTAAGATCCGGAATACGACATCTTTGTATAAATCAATCAATACGCCTCCAATACCAAACATTAAAACATCTCCATATATTGAGTCATACTTATAGCCTAAAACCAACTCGATCCCGGCAGGTACCATTTGCTGAACTAAGACATACGGTTTGATACCCGCAGGTAAGAGACCGTGAACGCGGCTGATAAGTTGGTCATAAGCCCGGGCAATAGCTGTGGCATTGGTCAGGTTGAGAAAAACCAGACCAGTATCCGATTTATGAATGATCTCAGGATTAGCTATTTTCAAGGCCAGGGGACCATGTTTTTTATAGAAATTGATACATGCTGTTTTATCAGAGGTTAACAGATACGGCACATATGGTAATTGATATTTAGTCAGTCTTTCCGCGATTGTTTCAAAGCGTGCCTGTACAGATTTTTTATTCGTATCGATTTGTTTTTTCTGCTGCTTGCCGTAGGCAGGTTTCATACTGGCAAAATTCTTTTTAATTTGTTGATAGGCCCACATTTTTCCTAAAACGGAAGCAGCTGTTTCCGGATAATTAAATACCGGGATAGAATATTGTTGGCATAATTTAAATGCAAGTTGATCCTCCGCAGCTGCCATCAGTACCACAAAAAATGGTTTTGTTGATGATTGCCTCAGGGCTGCTAATTCTTCTATTATTTTTCCAGGGCTGGTTCCGGTTGGTGGCTTGACAATAATTACAATAATCGCATCTGTATTGGGATCTTTTTCTACCAGGGCATAAACATTTTTGTAAGTATCATGGATGGCACTGGCTATCATGTCTACGGGATTGGTACATGAAGCTTCAGCCGGTAAGATTTGACGGAGTTGCGCGATGGTTTCGGTCTTTAAAGGAGCCAGCTGTAATCCACAATCCTCCAACGCATCGCTGATCAGAATGGCTGGACCTCCGGCATTAGTAATTACTGCGACCCGGTCACCGGCAGGTGGTACTTGCCGTGAAAAAGCCAGGGCCGTATCTATTAATTCCTGTAATGATTCACAACGTAACAATCCACATTGTTTTAAAAAAGCAGCGCTGAGCAGGTCATCGGCAGCAAGTGCCCCGGTATGGGAAGATGCGGCGCGAAATCCACTGCTGGTCCGGCCTGCTTTTAAGGTCAGGATCGGTTTATGAGGTACAATATTAGCACAGATCATTCGAAATTCAGCAGAATGGTCAATACTCTCCTGGTACAAAGTAATTACTCTGGTATTATTATCGCTGCCCAGAAATTCCAGTACCTCAACATCTGTTATATCGGCCTTGTTACCAGTACTAACAAATATCGAAAATCCTAATTGCCTGGCTTTAGCAAGTTCCAGTACGGCCACTCCCAGGGCGCCACTTTGTGAAATAAAGCCGATATGTCCCGGGAAAGGTTGGGTGGGAGAAAAAGTAGCATTGAGCATAACCTGCGGATGAGTATTGAATAAACCCATACAATTTGGGCCAATCATACGCACATGATTAGCCCTGATCAAGTCCAGCAACTTATTTTCCAGTTCGATGCCCTTGCCGCCAACTTCCCTGAAACCGGCACTGATCACGATAACTTCATGTACGCCTTTTTGGATTAATTCCTGAACCGTTTGCACAACAAATTCTTTTGGTAACAATATGATGGCTAGATCAGGCACTTCGGGCAAGGATGGAATATCAGCATAACATGGCAAATCATCAATCCGGTCAGCCTTGGGATTGACGGGGTAAATTTTACCTGTATAGGACATTTTTACTACCGAATCCAGGAACATTTTTCCCAAACTTCCTTCACGGCGTGAAGCACCAATTATAGTGATAGATTTAGGTACCAGAAATTTTTCTAAGGAGTGCACACTCGTTCCTTGTTAAATCAGAAGATCCTGAACACTCTCGACTGATATTGCCTGTGATTGAATAATCTATTATACTATCAACAATATTCAATAATAGCTGGGCTAATTTAGGTTGATTATATATTGATTCCAAAAAAAATATAGGGACCTGCGGAACCGTTGTTATAAAACCGGAATGAATATGAAAGGTAAATATGAATTTCAGGGCAAATACTATAATGCCTACAGCGATTTTATTTTACGCAAGTATGGTGAACGTGTACAAAAGGTGACTGTGGATGCTGGCTTCAGCTGTCCCAATCGCGATGGAACGCGGTTAACCGGCGGCTGTATTTATTGTAATAATGATAGTTTCAATCCTGCCAGCAACGATCCGGTTAAAAGCATCAGCCAGCAGATCAGTGAAGGTATACAGTTTTTGCAGCGACGTTATAAAGTAAATAAATACTTCGTATATTTTCAACCCTACAGCAATACCTATGCCCCGCTGGAACAATTAAAGGTTTATTATCAGGAAGCCCTGACGGCCCATCCGGGGGTAGTCGGTCTGACTATTGGTACACGGCCCGATTGTGTTGATGAACAGAAATTAGATTATCTGGCCGGGTTGGCTAAAAACTATGATATCACCATTGAATATGGTCTGGAATCAATTTATGATGAAACCCTGCTTAAAATAAATCGCCAGCATGACTTTCAATCTTATCTGAATGCGATCACCCTGACTAGGAAGAGGGGTATTCAAATATGCACTCATATTATTCTGGGATTTCCCTGGGAGACACAAACTCAGTGGATTCATGAAGCAGAAGTTCTGGCCGATATTCCGATGAATTTCTTAAAGATTCATCATTTACATATTGTTAAAAATACCACGATGGGTCAGCAATATCTACAGCAACCTTTTGAATTACTTGCTTATTCACAGTACATCGATCTGGTATGCTCTTTTCTGGAAAGATTAAATCCACAAATAGTCATCCAACGATTATTCGGTCAAACTCCAGCCCATTTATTGCTGGCTCCCAAGTGGAATAAGACTAACACGGAAATCCTGCATGATATTGAGCAGGAATTTGAACACCGGAAAAGCTGGCAGGGAGAGAAGTTTAAGTCAGTCAGATCCTTATAAAGAGCGAAACAATTTTTATTAACTTAATTTCCAGTTACTTAGAATCGGGGTATAAAATTCTAAGTTATCAGGAACAGCACCTTTAATTCCACAAATTTGGGTGGCGAAATCGACTCCCCTTTGTAAAGTGAGTGAAATATCCCATTCTTTCATTATGCCCAGTATCATCACCGCGCTAAGAGCATCTCCCGCACCTACTGTATCCAGGACCGGGCTTCTAGCGGGTGACTGAGCAATTAATTTTTCGCCCCGTTGAGTATATATACAGGCTCCCCTGGCACCGCTAGTGATAATGATGGCCTGAAGATCAAACCGCGCAATCAGGTTCAGCGCTGCTTGATTTTCCAGTTCGGAATCTACTGACAGGGTTGATTGTATGATTTTAAATTCAGCATCATTGCATTTCAGCCAGCTAGCCTGGTTTAGAGCAGATAATACTGTCTGCCTGTTCCACCAGGGCTGACGCAAGTTAATATCGACAAAAATGACCCCTTGATAATTCGTTTTGATTTTTTTCAATGTACCAGCCGATACAGTATTCCTGGACACCAGACTGCCATAATAAAGGAGTGGATGACTCTGCGGATTTGTGATATTACCGATCTGGGCATATTCAATTTGATCATACGCTTGTTGATCCAGAATCGTAAATGCAGGTTCTGCATTTTTTTTTGTTATCGAAACCGTACCGGTCGGATAAACTTGATCGACAGCAACCCCCCGGGTAGACATTTGCCATTTTTGCATTGCTGAGAGAATACGTTTGCCTCTGGTATCAGAACCTACCTTACTGATAAATAAGGGATTTAAACCGAAGGCTTGCAGATGCCAGGCTACATTGAAGGGAGCTCCCCCTAATTTTTCCACCGATCCGGTATAAACGTCAAATAATACTTCACCAAAAATAAGGGGACTATTATTACTGAACATATTATCAGTTTACTTTATTAAGCACTGGTTTTATACAATATTTTTCGATGCGGCATTGCGGACATTCTTGTTGATATAAGGCGGCCAAAGCTGCAAGAGTTTGGTCGAGGTACGATTGCTCAATCTCGGCCGGGGTAAAAAAAATGGCCAGAATTCCTTTGGTGTCCGGGTCAATACAGGTTCGTGCTGAATCGGCCGTAGGATTGCCAAATATGCCACTGCCATCTCGCAGTACCAGTTTACCTTCAGCATGGATAAGTTCTTTATATATTCCCTGGTAGGTTTCTCCAGCCCGGCCCACATCCACCACAAGGCTAGGTTTAATTTTATTGAGGTCATATAATCCCATTGGTAAGTGAAATCGGGTGGAAACAATATTCGCCAGATCGACTAAATTATTAATCTGATAGAGTCCGATCCCTTTCAGAATCCTGCGGATCATTGCTTCGGCAGCGGGACGGTATTGGGTCGGTTCCCAACCGATACGCCGGTACATACGCCGTACGGCTGAGATGACCTGATCGCTGGAAGGTGGACGATCGGCAAACTTCTGCAGGATAAATTGTTTCAATTCCTGTGATTGTGAACTAACCAGGGATGATTGCTTTGTTACCGTGAGATTCTCAGCAAGCAGATTTCCAAGGCACATCCCGGGTAATCTGGCAGTAATTAGATCAGAAAAAGTTATTTTAATTAAAGAGCTCATTCATGGTTTCTAACCGATTGTACAAATGCAAATTGCTTCGTCGCCCACCAATCGGCTGATAAAGCAATTTGAGCAGCTGGATGAAGGTTTTGATAACTGGCACCACTAGATTACATATTAAAGATTCATATCGTCAATCCAAGCATTGTGTCTACTAGTACAGTTAGAACTAAGTTTTATTAATTATATTCAGGAATTTTTTAAATTCGCTATCTTTAAAGCCATCAATAATTGTTTAACCTTATTCATATAAAAATTTATATATACAATTTGATTCTGACACGAAGAACGACAAACAAATGACTAATCGAAAAATTCCGACTATTCTACCTAATGTGGCGGTTAAGTAACAAGTGCTTCTGCGAGTCCGTTTTAACCGATTGATAAGCAGTATTTTTTAATAACATGTGATATTTCGTTGAATTTAGCTTAAACTTTGCATTAGAACCACCACTGTCTCGCCAAGAAAAAATTATTTCTTTTGAATTTATTCTTGATATTAGTATGCCTTTGTTTATTGAAATATCAGCAAAATTTTTAGGTATTCGTTGTGATGGTTTATCAATTATTACATAAATCATTCCCTCTTCCCAACCGAAATAGCCATACCCAATTTCAATAGCTTGTTTAGAAATATCCGGATAAAATGTTTTGAATGATTGTAAAATATTTTGTCTTGTTTTAATTCCTTTTTCTACTTCCCATGGATTCCCATAATGGTTCCAAATCACTCTTTTATTTTCGAAAGAAAGTTTATTCCATTCTTCAAAAGTGTATTCTTTAAATAGCATTTTTCAATTCATATAACTTTCTACGAAACATCTGCATTAGCTTACTTTACAGAACCTACAGATGTCGGAATTTCTTTATGCCATAATATATTTCACTGGCAGTGACTTTAATCATACCGGTCATCGGTACGGCCAGCAATAATCCTAACAATCCAAAAAATTTTCCACCGATCAATACGGCAAAAACAATAATGAGAGGATGCAGATCAACGGATTTGGCTAAGACGATCGGCTGGACAATCATATTGTCGATAAATTGCACTATGGCAAAGGCGATAACGATATAGATAATGGTGGTCATACTGCCACCATTTATCAGAGTCACCAGGATAGCAGGCACTGCACCGGCTACCGGTCCGACATAGGGGATCATATTAGCCAGGCCGGCGAATATACCGATGATGATCGAATATTTTACATTTAATATTACCAGGGCAATCGTACCGAGCAAACCGACTACCGTGGCTTCGGTAAACTGACCGCGCAAATAGCCACCTAACTGGCCGTCAATCTTATGCATGATATTCAGAGTAATTTCGAAATAGCGATTTGGTACATAAGAGATAAAAACTTTTTTCATATTCCGGCCATCGCGTAGAAAGAAAAAAACTACGAAGGGGATGATGGCAACTGCCGATACAATCGAACCGATATTACTGAGGATGACCTTCACTTCCTCGGAAGCCAGCGCCATGAAAGATTCCAACTTTCCTTTAATATCCAGGGACTCAACATCAATGGAACCGAAGGAACTTTTAATAAAATCCTGGAGTGCCAGAATCAGATTATCCGTTCCGCCGGAGGACAGTTGCTTCTGCAGCACGAAGAGTTGACTGAAAACTCCGGGCAGGACCAGCCAGACATTGAGGGTAACGATTAGAAAGAATACCAGAAAAATTATGGTGGTAGCAGTAGAACGGGATATGCCTTTGGCTTCCATAAAACTAGCTACCGGATCCAATATATAGGCGATCAGGAATGATACGATCACCACGGTCAGCAGGTCGGCTAATTTATACATCAACCAGCCGATAATGACAATGAAAAATATAATAATTAAATAGCGTAAAAATCTACCGACAGTTACATCCATTAGGACACCTTTTTCTCTTTAGATTTTTCTTCAAGACGTGCCAGTTTTTGTTTCAATTGCTGATTTTCTAGATTGGAAAAGCGTAAGCGGTCAGCAATCATTTGCGCCAGCCGGAATAAGATTTTATTCCCAAGCCGCGGATCGGTTTCCATTAGTCCAAACAGATCTGACTGAAAAAAGCCGAGTATTTGGGAGTCAAGGGTAGTAATGGCAGCCGCGGTTCGCGGAACTTCTGAAAGTAAAGCCATCTCACCGAAAAATTCACCGTTAGACAGTGTAGCCAGTAACTTTTGTTCCTTACCTAAAATAATATTTACCCGTCCCGCTGCAATAATGAACATGCCCACTCCAGCATCCCCTTCATTAAAAATCGGTTCATTGGCAGTATAGCTACGTTGGTGTAATATCCTTTCGATGGCCTTTAATTCCTTTTTGTTCAGATCCTGGAAGATCGGAATTTTAGCCAGCAGTGTATAGATATCATCACTCTGTTTTTCTTTCTTGCGGAAAATGTTACCCCACATGGTGTCTTCTTCCATAGGTCAGATCTCCTGAGTTGAACATAGTTGATTTATCCATAAATAAATAATTTTCTGATTAAACCCGTCTGGAAATCA
>CAYSHN010000003.1:0-26802 GCA_964430815.1 uncultured Calditrichota bacterium
ATTAAGCACGCCATTCATTAGACAAATAAAACTAAAATACAGTGATTCAGATATTGATTATGTGATAAAAAAGCAATATGCTGATTTGTTAAGGTTTAATCCCTATTTAAATAATCTGCTTGAGTTCGATAACCGCGACAGATCTCATTCCCTGAGAAATATCAGAAGGCAGATCAGGGGAAAAAGGTATAAATATATTTTTGATTTACATAATAACTGGCGTAGTAATTATTTACGTTTTGACTACCAAACCGAATTACAAAACAGGATAAAAAAAGATAAAATCAGACAATTTTGTCTGGTATATTTCAAGAAAAACATATATAAAGAGATTATATCCATTCCACAACGATACTTAAAGGTGGGCGAATCTCTGGGTATTGAAGATGATCACCAGGGTCTGGATATATTCTGGAATGATCAGCTGGAGACAGATCTAAAAAGCCAATTACGGCTTAGGAACTTTGATCTCGATAAAGAGAATTATATTTGTATTGCTCCCGGGGCGGGTTTCTACACCAAACGATGGCCGGTAGAATACTTCAAAAAACTGATAATTTTATTACAGCAGTCTCACAGGTCTAAACTGGTCATATTGGGAGGTGAGGGGGATCAGTATCTGCAAACTGTCTTTCCTACAAGTGAGCGAATAATAAATTTGGTAGCGGAATTGAATTTATTGCAAAGTGCCATTGTTTTATCCAGAGCAAAAGCTTTAATTGTTAACGATACAGGGATGATGCATATGGCTGCTGCTGTCAAGATACCAGTATTGGCTATATTCGGAAATACAGTCGAAGAGTTTGGTTTTTTCCCGTACCGGGCTAAAAGTATTGTTGTGCAAAATGAAAATTTGTATTGTCGACCATGTTCCCACATTGGCAGAAACAATTGTCCAGAACAGCATTTTAAATGTATGCTGGATCTGACTCCACAAATTGTTTTGGGCCAATTGCATAGACTTTTTGAACAAGAAAGAAATTAAATTGATGGTTAAAATTCTGGCGAAAATTTTATATACCTGGTTAATTTTCCCTTTGATTTTTGTAAGCGCACATCTGTATTCATTGTTTTCGTCCAAAGTCAGGACAGGCTTATTCCCGCGCTATGAGAGTTTACGAAGGTTGGCCGAATGGACTGCACAGCAACGACCTGGGAATAAAATTATATTAATCCATGCAGCTTCCCTGGGAGAATTTGAGCATGTAAAACCTCTGCTGCACCATTTTAAAGAAGACTATTCTGCAGTTAATATTGTTACATTTTTCTCACCCTCCGGTTATCGTCATGTCAAAAAATACAATTTTCTGGATTTATTTATGTATATGCCCTTTGACACCAGAGGTAGCTGGAAAAAAGTTTATAAATTGCTCAATCCACTACTTATTATTGTGGCTAAGCATGATGTATGGCCTAATCAGATCTGGACCGCCCGTGAGTTTAAAATACCGATTTACCTGACAAATGCTTCATTGGCAGAAAACTCAACACGAGCCAAACCGGTAGTAAGGAATTTTCTGAAAACAGTTTACTGCGATTTTGACAAAATCTTTGCGATTTCCAAGGAAGATGGGAATCGATTTTTATCTTTTTATCCAGGTTGTCAGGTTGAGATCATGGGGGATACCAAATATGACCAGGTTGTGATTAGAAAACAGATAGCTGTTAAGCAAAGGTTATTACCAGTCGAATGGTGTCAAAACAGGTTTACCGTTGTGGCAGGAAGTACCTGGCCGGAAGATGAGCAACATCTGTTACCGGCTTTAAAGAATATACTTTTAAAGCATGAGTCTGTAAATTTAATTCTCATTCCTCACCAGCCTGAAGAAAAAGCTATAAAAGCGCTAATGGACTATTTTAAGGACTGGGAGACTATTCTGTTTAGCAATCGTGAAAAGATCCATAACCAGCGAATTATCATTACGGATGTGGTTGGATATCTGGCCGGATTATATTTATATGCCAATGTGGCGTATGTAGGTGGTAGTTTTAGACAGGGGGTACATAATGTACTGGAACCGGCGATTTTTGGAATACCGGTTTTATATGGACCCGATCATAAAAATTCGTATGAAGCCATAAAATTAGCCGATCGTAAAGGGGGTATCATAGTTCATAATTCTACTGAGATACAGGATTGGCTTGAAAAATTTATACAGGATCCGTCGCTATGTAAAAAAATCGGACAGCAGGCGGAACAGTATGTACTGGGAAATACCGGAGCTACTGATCGTTTGCTAGCCAGCAGGGAGAAAATCCTGGGTAAAAAGACCGGTTAAATAAAGCAATTCATAATCACGCAGCTTATGCCTGAAAGTTCAAATCATAGATTACCTTTTATTGCTGGATTCGAAAAAATAAGAAAGAATATATATTTTGTCCTGCTGGAACCTGAAAGTTATGGCAATATTGGTGCCTCAGCCCGTGCTTTAAAAACATGTGGATTTAAAAATCTGATATTGGTAAATCCGCGAATCGATGTCACCCACCCTGAAACGTACTGGATGGCTCATCAATCGGAAGAAATCATTAAGCGGGCGCAAATAGTTAATACTTTCCAGGAGGCAATTGCCGATAAAAAGTTGGTTGTCGCCACCACACAACGTAAACGTCAGTTTAAATTCCCTTTTTATACTCCCGAAGAAATTGCTGAAAAGATTGAGAAAATTGGCATTGATCACCCTGTCGCTATCGTGTTTGGCCGGGAACGAACCGGCCTGACCAATCAGGAATTATTATGCTGTCATATTCACTCAACAGTCTTAACTGCGACCTATAAACCCGCTCTTAATCTGGCACAGTCGGTAATGCTATATGCCCATACATTCTTTAAGATGCTTAATGTCAAAAATACCAGATATACTTATGATCTGGCCACACAAAGAGAATTGGAAAGTTTTTATGATCATTTACAGGGAAGTTTGAATCAGGTCGGTTTTGTGCCCAGAGACAGCATGGATGATTTTATTTCACGGTTTAAAAGATTAATTGGTAGATCCCTGGCCGAAAAAAGGGATATCCGTTTATTACATAAACTAATACAAATTTATGAGAAAAAAATCAGACTATTACAGAGACAAATTAGTTCACCAAACTCAAATTTTCGTATTCATTAATGTAATCAGGGCTGACCTAATATTTCTAAGTCTGTATAATCAATATTGATGTTTGTTATGTTTTGGAAAAATGGTTTTATTATTGAGGGAAATATGAACAGGCAAAACTTATCGAAAGTATTGGAAAAACCGATAGTCAGGGCAGAAAAATGTTATCTTCTTTTATTCCTCCTGGTGACCGGCTGTTTTATGTTCGGGATTATGAATTCTGCTTTTGCCCAGGATGTTCTGACTGCCAAAGATATTATGAATCTAAAGACCTGCTCCCAACCGAAGATCAGTCCGGATGGTAAGTGGGTCGCATATACACTCCGGCAGGGCAGAGCAGTGAACGACGTACCTGGCGCAGATTACAGTGAATTATACCTTCTTTCTATTGAAACTGGCGAGGTTAAGCCATTTATTACCGGTAAAGTCAATGTAGCTGCCAGCCAATGGAGTCCTGATGGATCACGTATTGGATTTATCATGCGCCGTGGAGAAAATGTCGGTACCCATGAACAAGTATGGATAATTCCCCGCAACGGAGGAGAAGCGATACCGGTTACTGCTTTAAAGACAGGAGTGATTGATTTTAAATGGGCTCCCCGGAATAATGCCATTGCTTATATTGCCAGCACTCCTGATACTCCACATGAGAAACAGTTGAAGGATCAGGGATTTAATTTTATCTTTTATGAGGAAAATATTAAATCCCGGAATTTATATAGACAAAATATCAGTGCGGACACTGAAAAAAGTGATGGAGAACAGTTAACCCATGACCTTAGTGTTTGGGATTTCATATTTTCAGCAGATGGTAATTTCATCGTTTTTTCGGCATCGGAAAAGAATTTAATTGATCAACAATACATGTTTCGCAACATTTATTTATTGGATCTACAGCAAAAAACAATAAAAATGATAAAGAAAAATCCCTGGAAATTGGGCAACTATTCATTGAGTCCCGATGGTTCTTATCTGGCCTTTACCGCTGGTCTGGATAGTAGTGACCAGGCGGTGAGCCAGATATATCTACTGTTGCTCCAGGGGGGTGCAACGATAAATTTGACTATACCTGATTTCCGAGGGCATGTAGAGTGGGTAGGATGGATTAATAATGATAATCTGATTTATCGGTCCGCCGAAGGGATCTGGCCTACCTTACGTACAGTCAACCGGAATGGTGGCAATAGAAAAGTATTGTTGGATGCAAAAAATTCCGGAGTCGTTTTTGATAATCAAAATTGTACTACAGATCTTAAAAAATTCGTCATGACGGGCAGTACATCTAATACGCCAGGAGATGTATATTATTGGGAACCTGGTAAAACCATGAAACGGATGACCACTGTAAATCCGTGGTTAGTGCAGAAAAAATTAGGTGCACAAGTTCCGATTAGATATACTGCACGTGACGGACTGGAAATTGAAGGTATATTAATTTATCCGGTCGATTATAAAAAAGAGATAAAGTATCCCCTCATCGTCTATGTACATGGAGGACCTGAGGCTCATTATTCCAACAGCTGGCTGAGTCGTTCTGCTAATCCCGGCCAGGTATTTGCAGGTATGGGTTATTTTGTTTTTTATCCTAATTACCGGGCCAGTACTGGTTACGGATTCACATTTAGTAAAGCGGGATACGGAGATCCGGCAGGCAGGGAATTTGATGACATTGCCGATGGTATTGATTTTCTGGTTAAGCAAGGGTTTGTCGATGCCGGGCGGGTGGGATTAGCCGGGGGCTCCTATGGCGGTTATGCAGCTGCCTGGTTTGGAACCTTTTATTCGAAATATGTCAAGGCAGTACATATGTCTGTTGGTATCAGCGATCTGATCAGCAAAAGCAATACTACCGATATTCCCTGGGAAGATTTGTATGTACATATGGGTAAAAGACTGGAAGAATCATGGGAATTCAATTTACAGCGCAGTCCAGTGTATTGGGCTGGACAAAGCCAGACGGCATTTTTAATTTGTGGTGGAACAAACGATACCAGAGTACACCCCGGTCAAAGCCTGGAATTGTACCGTAGATTAAAAATGAATAATCATCCTGCAGTTCGTTATATCCAATATCCTGGTGAAGGACATGGCAACAGCAAGCAGACTTCTAAAATAGATTTTTTATACAGACAAATAGAGTGGTTTAATTGGTATGTAAGGGACAATAAGCTGCTGGCTGGTCCTATGCCGCCTCTGGACATAAGCAACCTTTATGTTTTGCCGGCAAATCCATAAGCGAGTTCAATGTTGTTGGAGAAACACTGTTAGTATTTGTAGTGACACTTGTCCTTAGTAATGAAAGGCTAAGTATTATTTCCCCCGCTGTTTTGATTTCTAATTGAATCTTTGCTCATCAAAATACGTATAGATCATTGTGTAAAAATATGGGGCAGTAAATGGAAATAATTGCTGCTTTATTACTCATACTTTTTGCTTTGGTAATACTAAAAATATTGGGGGTTTTTCTGAAAGCCGGTATTTTTATATTAACTATACCGCTGAAAATCGTGGGAGGGATACTGGTAGCACTAGTGGGAGTTTTTTTCATTCTTCCCGTCGGTGTGATCGGTACAGTTATCGCATTAATTATGGCTCCGTTTGCTCTGCTTTTAATAATCTTCTTACCTGTTATACTAGTAATCCTGGGAATAATACAATTGTTAAAGAACTCCTAATCCTGATCTGAGTATTAACGTCCACCCGGTGTTTTAATAAATTTAAAGAAATCACTTTTACTGGAAATAATTAGCCAGTCGTTTGCGGTGAAGGTGGAATCATAACTCTCCATAGTTTTTAGAAAACGGTAAAATTCCCGGGTTTCATCACTGCGGTTAAAGGCATTGGCATAAATTTTAGTCGCTTCGCCATCGGCCCGGCCGATTATTTCCTGAGATTCCCGATAGGCACCGGAGGTGATCCGTTTTAATTCCCGTTCTTTTTCACCCAGAATCTTGGAAGCCTCGCCCTGACCTTCAGAGCGGAACCGGTCGGCAATCCGTTTTCTTTCACTGATCATACGATCATATACCTTTTCACGGACTTCATCGACATAATCGATACGCCTGAAGCGAAGGTCCAGCAATTCGATACCGAGATCTTTTACTCTTTCTGCTGCTGCGAATAAAATTTCCCGGGTAATTTTCTCTCTGCCGGTTTTAATTGTTTTCAGAGAATCCGCCTCATCTGAACCCAAAAGATCGGGATCGGAGACAGGTGTTCGATTTGTGGAACGTACTACTTCATCCAGGTCATGGTTGGCGACTGCGGTTCTGGTTTCCCCATCGAGAATGTCAGCTAAACGTGATTGGGCGCTTCGTTCATCGGTCAATCGTTGGAAAAATAACAGGACATCGGCAATGCGCCAACGGGCATAAGCATCAACCCAGATGAATCGTTTATCCTTAGTGGGAACCTGATTAGGATCTCCATCCCACTCCAGAAATCGTTTTTCGAAAAAATTCGCTTCTTCGATGAGTGGCAGCTTAAATTTAATACCAGGAGTGGTAATCGGATCACGGACCGGTTTACCAAAGCGCGTAACAATAACCTGTTCCGTCTCGGTAACAATAAAGCTTGTGGAAAATATAAAAATTACTGACAGGAGAGAAAGTATACCCCAAAATATAAGTGTATTATTTTTCATCACTGGTCTCCTTTTTTAAATCCAGGAGAGGAATAAAGCCTTTGACATCTTCATCGACGATCAATTTTTTACCGACTCTGGGTAAGATGGAACTCATAGTTTCCAGATAGATACGCTGTCTGGTTACTTCTTTGGCCAGGCGGTATTCGCTGAAAATAGAGTTAAACCGGTTGGCCTCCCCTTTCGCTTTGTTGACTCTTTCCAGGGCGTAGCCTTGTGCTTCCTGAATTATCATTTCGGCTTCACCGCTGGCTCGCGGAATGACTTTATTAAATTCAGACCGGGCCTGATTAATCAGTTTTTCCCGTTCCTGCTGGGCTTCGTTGACTTCATTGAAAGAAGGTTTTACCCGGTCGGGTGGATTTACATCCTGCAACACTACCTGGTCGACTTTAATTCCGGTTTCATATTGATGACATAATTCCTGCAATTTAATTTGCACAGCGACGCTGATTTCCTGGCGGCCAATGGTCAGGACTTCGTTGACCGTACGATCGCCTACTACTTCTCGCATCACCGCTTCAGTCATGGCCCTAAAAGTTTGCCAGGTATCGCGCACTTTGAACAGGTATTTATAAGGATCCTCAATCCGGTACTGAATTATCCATTCGACTTCAGCAGCATTTAAATCACCGGTCAACATGAGTGATTCCGATAGAAAACTTTTCTCTTCATAACTGCTTCTGATATTGGATTCCGCGGTCCGAAATCCAAACTCTTCCTTCTGTTGACGCAATATCGGGACTTTGGTCAGTTGATCTATGCCAAAGGGCAGTTTAAAATTCAGCCCAGGATTAGCCAGATGGGAAAATTTTCCAAATCGTAGTATTACTCCTACTTCATCCTGGCTAATGGTGAAAAAAGAAGAAAAAAGAAAAATAAGTACAATGATAGAGATAAATCCGTACCGAATGATTTTAGGAAAATTCCCGGGGATTTTAAATTGCTCAAAATTGAAACTATTTTTTTCATCCATGAGAACTAATCTCCAATAATTTGATATTATTCAACATTGGGTATTAAAGATTATAATTTTATTTACCTTTTCGATAACCAACTTTAGCTAAGTTAATTCTCTCCGCTAGATCAAAATCGATACCTTCCTGTTCCAGTAGAATTCTTTGCAGATGATCGTAACCACCACGGGAGGGGGCATAAGAAATTTTGCCGAAACGATTAACCACCCGGTGCCAGGGAACACCGGAATGGTCAGGTAAATTATGCAAAGCATAACCGATCAACCTGTAATTCTTCCCCACACCAGCAAATTTGGCAATTTGTCCGTAGGTTGCGACTTTACCCGGAGGAATTGCTCTGACTAGTGAATATATTCTGGAATAAAGCGTTTGACTCTCAGCTGTTCTTTTTTTCAAATTCCTGCATAAAATTGGCCAGAGCTTTTACTGCCTTAGGTGTTACGGCATTATAAAGACTGGCACGGATTCCACCGACTGAACGGTGACCTTTCAGGCCGATCATGTTCAGTTCTTTGGCTTCAGTTACAAATTTATTTTCAAGTTCTTCCGATGGTAATCTAAAGGTAACATTCATCAGAGAACGATCGGCTTTTTGTACCGTTCCACGGTAAAAATTACTGGCATCGATGATTTTATAAATCATATTCGCTTTACGTTTATTTATTTTACCGATCTTTTCTAATCCACCTGAATTTTTTATCCATTCCAGGACCAGTTTCATTATATATATAGAGAAAGTTGGGGGTGTATTGTACAAGGATTCTTTTTCAGCCATGAGTTTATAATTCATTAGCGTCGGAATATTTTCCGGGCTTCTGCTCAATAGATCCTCGCGGACAATAACGATGGTTACACCAGCCGGACCTAAGTTTTTCTGAGCTCCGCCATAGATCAGGGCAAATTTACTTATATCTACCGGCCGGCAGGCAATATCGGACGACATGTCACAAACCAGAGGAATAGCACCGGTTTTAGGAAATTTGTGCCATTCGGTGCCAAAAATGGTATTGTTGGAAGTGATATGTACATAAGCCGCATTAGAATCAAAAGATAAATCCTTGGGAATATGATCAAAATTAGAACTTTCAGAACTGGCCACGGCTCTGACTTTTTTATTCAGTTTTTGGGCTTCTTTAAAGGCGTTTTTAGCCCAGGAACCGGTTATAACATAGTCAGCGCTCTGATCGGCTGCAAGTAGGTTAAGCGGAACTGCGGCAAACTGCAGTGTGGCGCCACCTTGCACAAAGATTACTTTATAGCCATTCGGGATACCCATTACTTCTCGTAGTAAGGCTTCGGCTTGTTTGATGATGGATTCGAAGGTTTTTCCACGGTGACTCATTTCCAAAACAGAGAGACCTTCACCCTTATAACTGATCAGGTCCTTTTTGACTTCTTTTAAGACAGGTAAAGGCAAGGCTGCCGGGCCGGGATTAAAAGTATAAAGACGTTTTTCCATATGTACTCCCTCATTTTCTCTTATGATTTATTATCAGATGTTGAGCAATATTTTATGAATATAAGAATACGATGAATATATTGAAAGAGTTAAAATTATATATTTAAGTCTCAAACTGCTTAAACCTTGCTCAATCTATGCCAATTTTTTAAATTAAAAATAGTATGGTTTCCTTCTATCTAATACTTAAGATCTGTCATTCAGACATAATCAATATAATTATGTAATAAAACTCAGAGGTTTACCATGAAAACATCAGATTTTGTTTTAGGTATTGTGTTAGTCTGCCTGGGGTTAATATTTCTGGCAGATAATCTGGATTATATTACACTGGATTTTCCCAGTATCTGGCCGGGATTGCTAATTTTAGCTGGTTTAGCCTTCGCTATAGGCTATGTAAAAAATAAAAAAAATTACGGGTTGCTCCTGCCAGCCACTATATTGTTGGTGTTTGGTCTGTTATTCTTATACTGTTCGATTGCGGGTTGGGAGAGTATGAATGCCTTATGGCCGGTCTTCCTGATCGGGCCTGGTTTAGGTTTCTATTTCATGTATCAATTCGGTGATAAAGAAAAAGGTTTATTAATACCAGCAGCTATTCTGGTGGGAATGGGCCTGTTGTTCATACTCGATCTTAACCATGTATTAAAATACTGGTCGTTAATATTAATAGCTGTGGGAGCATATTTAATATATAAGCATTATAGGACAGTGAATCGGACTAAGTAATTTTTAAAAAGGGTAAAGAAAAGTACCTTAGTCCCTATGTAATACCTATCATTGTCATCCTGGGTTTGACCTGGGATTTAATTTGAGTAAATAATTTTTCCTTTGCGACCTTGGCGTGTTCCTTTGTGTCCTTGGCGTTTTGCTTTTTCTTTTTTAACCGCAGAGGCCGCAAAGGTCGCCGAGGTAATATTTAGAGAAAAACATCGGCGCTAGGAAGCGCCTCCTACAAATTTTTACCAGTCACCATTGATTTAAAGATTCCCGCCTGTACTGCCATCAAACAAGGTATCCGCTCAGCGGGAATGACACTTTATCTCTATGTCCCTTTTTTACTTAGTGCCTAAGTGCCGGAGTGCCCTAGTGCCTTCTACAAACTATGAAATTAACCAGAGTATAAATAGTCTGAGGCCTGTAGCCACTTCCTTATAAAATTCTAGATTGGATTGTTGTTGCACCTGTTGACAGAAAAGCGGAATCCAATTCAGCACATGCCCGCTGATAAATTCTTCCAGCGCCGCTGAGGCAATTTCCCCGGCCAGGAATTGTTCATATAACAAGGACAGGTATTCAAGGTAGTTGATGATTGAATCAAAAGACTCATCGGCTGCCACAGAAAGTCCGTTCTCTACAAATAATTCCAATAAAGATTCAGGATCGCATTGTATTTTATTACGGGTAGAAAACTCACTGGCCAACATGGGACAATAGTTTTGATCAGAGTACGTACCGGTAAAGGTTAACACAAAATCTTCGCGCAGGATTTTAATTTCCTGACCCTGATATTGATTGATGATGCTGAGTACCACTTCCAGGTGTTCAGCCTCCTCATCAGAGATGGTTTCGTTTTCCATTACCCGGAATAGATGCTGCAATTCATACTGTTGTTCTGCATATGGATATGCAAAACAGCGGGCATAGAAACGTAAAAATAGCGGAGATAGTGATGTAATTTTGTATTCGTCCATCAGCCAGAATATACTTTACATCATTTTATTTTGCAATATGGTCCAATCAGGGATAATAATGCCCCTGTTATAAAAATGAAGATAGTGACCAATGACAATTTCATATTCGAACCATAGTTGGTATATCAATGGATATGACTTGATATATTTTTTTGTGAATTAGCAATTATTACTTGTTATGCCAATTTGATTTTTTTAATTTCCAATATGTAATTAGACGATTAGAAAAGTATAGTATAAATGACCAAAAATATTTTTATCACAGGCCCGCCCGGAATTGGTAAAACATCTCTAATTAAACGATTGATAAAAGATCTGAGTCCCTTGATTGTCCGTGGATTTTTTAAAGAAGAAATTATTGAAAACAATGTATGTAAAGGTTTTCGGGTAGTCACTCTGGAGTTAAGAGATCAAATTCTTGGACATGTGTACATCGAGGGACCACACCGGATGTCAGGATTTGGAATAAACATCGAAGGATTTGAACAGCTGGTTTTACCGCAATTAAAGATTGCAAAAGAGGTTGATCTATACATCATTGATGAAATTGGCAGAATGGAGTGCCTGTCCAGAAAATTTTGTGAACAGGTTAAACAAATCTTGAACTCACCTATTCCACTGATTGCTACACTAGCCGGATCGGAGATTCCGGAGATCTTCCGCCTGAAAAACAGAAAAGATGTCTCGGTTCTGCAAGTCACCCCAAAGAATAAAGACGATCTTTGGAAGAACGTACTTCTGGAGTTAGAGTAGACCTATTTTTCGTTGCTACCTGTTTATACCCGCTACAATTGAGGGTGCTTTTTATTTAAAAATAATCTGGTCAGCAGGGATCCAACCAGGCAGAAAAGCGGGAACATGATCAGATTTGAAAAAAGCATGGAAGCCCATCTGAATCCGGTTGAAGCCTGATTTTCGAGTTCCCGGACTGCATTTTCAAGATATTCCGGCACTTCTTCCATATTTTCGACCATGGATTGAAGCAGGCGGATATCCCAGTGGCCGTATTTTAAGTATACAATCCAGCTAAGCAATAAAGATAGAAAAGACCCCATTAATCCCGCAGTAATACCAATGGTTATAGCTTGAGCCGAACTAATATAATTAATGGAACCGGTACGGTGATCATAATATAATAAAGCTGTAGTACCTCCCAGCATTATTCCGATACAACAGAAACAATTGATAAGATTGAGATAAGGAATTGAACTGAAAAGAGCGGTTACGAATCCTCCGATCAATCCCGACATGAGAATATTTCGATTTTCCATTTTCGAATTATCCATTATGTTATGTATACTTTTTCTCGCTTACTGCTAACAATAACAGGTGAAAAAAAACTAATCCAGCCATAAAACCGGTCATCAAACGTAGATACCAGATATCAGTATAGAGATTAATCTTTTCCAGTAGAAAATCAATCAGTAATGGTGCGCACAATAATAGGTAAATTCTCAGCGGCAGCATTTTAAGCTGAGTGTAAAAAAGATAATAGCCAGAGAGAATCAATCCTGCAGAATAAAAAGCAAAACATCTGATACAGACAGCATAGGCATATACCCCCCAATGGAACGACCGGGAGGACAACTGGTGGCATGTTGGTTTGAACAACAGGTATATATAATTAGATAATTTGTGCATAGTTGGATCCGGAGCAGCATATAGAACAGGTGCGGCCAGAATCAACATGATCCAGATCAATAAAAATACAAAGATACTCCAAATACATTTACGACTAAGTAAATATTGCATAGTCTAATATAAGATTTTGTTTATAAAAGGTGCTGGCATTTAAAATCATTCCAGGCTGTATTGGCACAACGGTCCGTATATTCATGCAAGGATTGCATCTGCAGAGCATAAATTGGACAATCTTTGTATTCTGGAATTCCCTGGAGACAGATCACAGTTCTTTTAGGACCGGGAGCGGAGGTCTCGATATCGACCAGCGTACCATACTGGCAGTTTAAGCATTGTACAGGTTGTTCCGGATGAATGGTGAAATTTTTCTGTGTCAGTGAGTCTATTTGGTGTAATGAGTCTGTGTTTCCGCGTTGCTGGAAATGAAAGCGGCCGGATTTGATAAACTTAAAACGGCCGCGATCAAGAATTAACCTGGCTTCAAATTCCAGTGTATCATCCTGCCGCAGCATAAGTTTTTTTTGAGTAATAGTAGAAATACTGAGATAGAACCTATCTTCAAAAAACTGGTTATCTAGATATCCTTCGGCGAAGCAAACAAGATAGCCACCCAGGAAAAGAGTGTAGTGATCGTCATTTTTTTTAAGGATAAAATCAGGTTTTACTTCACTTATAGTTCCTTCGCAAAGTACTCGCTTGTTTTTTAGTTGCTGTACCCATTCATTGAACTCATCAAAATTTTGTAAAAACTCGGCAGATTTAGATTGCGCTGCCAGAAATTCGGGATATTGGTGGATTTTTTCTTCATAAAAATAACGGCAATTAAAACATTCTTTACCGACTTTAGTAAAATTGCGAAAGCATTTATGTTGTTTGGCCAATAATCTACATTTCCAGTGGAAATATACACAGCCGTGTGGATAGCATTTTTTTTCAATTAAAATATGATAGGGGGACATCTGTGCCTTAAAATGCAGGTGGGCATCATGAACACATTTAAAAATATCCGTTTGCTTGTATAAATTCTTTTTAATGGTTTGCATGCAGCAGGAACAGATTTAAATTTCTAACGATACTAATTTTCCGGTAGATTATCTTTATGATCAAGAAGATAAGTCAAGGCGGCATCGTGTTCGTTGGGGATAATACCTTCCAGTATAGCTTCTTCGATGGACTTTTTTATTTTACCGACTTGCGGACCAGGTTTTAAATTCAATTTTTGCATTATTTCATTACCATCAACCGGACTTTTAAATGCACGCAGTTTATCCCGTTGTTCAAGGTCAGCAGCTTTGACCAGTACCCGGGTATAATTTTCGAGGTGATGTTTTATTTTAGCCGGATTTTTAGAGGTGATATCAGCCCGGCATAGTTCCATCAAATCATCAAACTCATTGCCAGCAGAAATTAACAAACGGCGAATAGCAGCGTCGGTAACATCGTCGCTGACCAGGGCCATAGGACGCAGGTGTAACCGGATTATTTTTTTAACATAGTCTATTACTTCATTGGAGTACTTCAGGCGGGATAAAATTGTATCAACCATTTTTTCGCCGACTATTTCATGACCATGGAAAGTCCAACCAGTTACTTCATCGAACCTTTTAGTGGCTGGTTTGGCAATATCATGGAAAAGCGCAGCCAGACGTAAATGCAGTTTATCTGACTTTTTGGCAATTTTGTCCAGCACTTGCAGAGTATGATTAAATACATCTTTATGATGATAATCCTGACGCTGTTCTACACCTTTGGTTGTAATTAATTCAGGGAGAAACACTGGGAGCAAATTACAACTATCCAGCAGATTGATACCCAGCGACGGTTTGGGGGTCAGTAGGATTTTGTTGAACTCGTCGGTTATTCTCTCCTGGGATATGATCTTTAACCGCTCAGCACAGGATTTGATACCCTCCAGTGTCTCCGGTTCAATCGTGAATGATAATTGATTAGCAAAGCGGATAGCCCGCAACATACGTAACGGATCATCATTGAAAGTCTGCTGCGGCTGCAAGGGGGTACGAATAATCCCTTTTTTTAGATCCTGTTTACCATGAAAAGGATCGATAATCTGACTGAGGGATTCATCCGCCAGATCTGCAGCCAGGGTATTAATAGTAAAATCACGCCGGCTCAGATCTGAATATAAATCTGCTTTATATACCTGTGGTTTTCTCGAATTATCAGTATAGAGTTCTGTTCTAGCTGAGACGAACTCTAGTTTATAGGTATCGACATGCAACATGCAGGTTCCAAATTTAGGATAGACTACCAGTTCGGAAGTAGGATTTTTCTCCATAAAATTTTGAGCGAAGATAATTGCATCACCAATTACAACAAAATCAATATCTTTACCTTCCATACCCAGCAATAAATCCCGCAGATATCCTCCTACCAGGTAAATTTTCAGTTGATTTTCCTGGCTGACCTGGTTGAGGCGTTTAAAAAGGTTTCGGGTCTGGTCGACGAGTTTTAAAATTTTAGTCATATACTAATCTAAATGATATTCTTATTACAATAAAATAAAAAAAGGATTGAATATTCAATCCTTTTTTTAATACCCTTTTTAAGGATCTATTCATTTAATGGCTAATATTTTTTTGTACTCTGAATTATTCAAAACAATATCTATGGCGCTATACAGTTGTTGATCATTCACTAAGGTATAGCGTATTTTTTCATTGGTGCCAAAATACTTTTCGGCCAGTTCATCGAGCAGCATACGGGTTATATCCTGGCGGTGATTCTCCAGATTCGCTCTTTTTAATGCATTCAGTTTTGAAATTAAAACCTCAGTCTCCTGGATGATTTCTTTTGAAAAATTATTTTTTTGAGAAATGGTCATGAATTTTTTCAGTTCATTTTCACCTTCGATTTGGTAAGTAAATTTTTGATTATCGAGATAGGACATGAATTCATCAAACACTTTGTCATCAACCTGGAAATTGTTTTTTAATTCCGGATGTTTTTGTTGATATTGAACTGTAAAATTAAAGGCCTGGCTTTGTCGCCAGAGTTCGGTGATTAAATAACCGACAGTACCTTCTTCTATATAGCGGTCAGGAGTAATTCCCCCATCTTCATAAACCGTACGTTTATTACTGGTATAAAAAGGGGTACTTTTGCTGATCGTGGTACTGTCATCAGCTGAGCTGGTAACGAACACCATACTATCTTTAGTGTAGTCTTGTTTTTGGACGCAGCGTCCACTAGGGATATAATATTTTGCAGTAGTAATCTTAATTTTGGTACTGCTGTTTTTATCAATATTGTATACTTTTTGTACCAGACCTTTGCCGAAAGTCCGGGTTCCAACGATAATTGCCCGGTCAAGATCCTGTAAACATCCTGCTACGATTTCAGCAGCACTGGCACTTCCTTCGTTGACCATGACGACCAATGGTACATCTGGTAAAACGGCTTCATGTTTAGTGGAAAATTCATTTATACCATCACGGAATCCCTTGGTGGTAACTACGTGGGTGCCTTTTGGTAAAAAAATGCCGGCGATATCTACGGCTGATTCCAGCAGCCCACCTGAATTTCCCCGCAGATCCAGTATAAATGAAGTGATAACACCCCGCGACTGCAATACTTTAATGGCAGAAATTAATTCAAAAGCTGCTTTATCCGTAAAACTGGTCAATCGTACATAAGCAACTCCTGGTTTTACAAAATCGGCATAAGTCACATCATCAATGATAATTTCGTCACGTTTAATGATTAAGGTTATTTCATTTTCAAATTCCGGACGAAGGATAGTAATTTCTACTGGAGAGCCAATCGGACCGCGTAACAGTTTCGATATTCTTTCAGTGCTAGAACTCTGAACCGTCTCGCCATTAATTTTAGTGATAATATCTCCAGCCCGGATACCTGCTTTCTGTGCAGGAGAATTATCCAGCGGACTGATTACTGTAATTTGATTATTACGGATCCCTATTTCCATTCCCACTCCACCGTACTTACCGGTGGTTATAATTTTTAGCCGAACATCTTCGTCTTCTTCGATAAAAACCGTATAAGGATCAAGTGCTTGCAGCATTCCTTCAATCCCGGTTTTAACAAAAGCATAGGGATCGATCTCTTCTACATAATTGGATTGAACCCGTTCATATACTTTCTGAAAATAAGTAAGACCCTTACGGACTTTGATATAATATTCATTTTCATCGGCCCGGGCATTATACAGACCTCCGGCGGCACTCAGGATAATAAGGATTAGAAATATGGTAAATAAAGCACTATTTTGTCGTTTCATTGATTTCTCGCTTTTTATAATTTTAACTTCAACTTTTTCATTACATATTCCCAAATTTCAATTTCTATCTTTTCGATACTGCGGTTGGCATCAATGATCTTGATTCTGCGTTTCTGGGTTGAGGCGATTTTCCGGTAACCGGTACAAATCCGGTTGTAAAAATCGAGGTTCTCTTTTTCCAGCCGGTCGCTGTTTTTCCCCCTGATTTTTTTACGATATGTCTGTTGTTTAAGATCCAGATCGAGCAGAAAAGTAATCTGAGGCATCGTACCCCGGGTGACCAGTGTATTCAGAGTACGAATAAAATCTAGGGGTAATTGCCGGCCATATCCCTGGTAAGCAGTGGTCGAATCCACATAGCGGTCGACCAGTACGAAGTTACCTGCGGCCAGCTCCCGGTGTATTACTTCAATGATCAACTGATTCCGGGCAGCGCTGTATAACAGAAGTTCGCAGAGATCAGTAAGATTTTTATTGCGTGCATCGAGCAGGATATCCCTGATCCGTTCAGAGATCAGGGTTCCTCCGGGTTCACGCAGTACGGTTACCCTTCGGCCGATCTGTTCCAGTTTATTTCTCAATAACTGAATCTGAGTCGACTTTCCTGAAAAATCAATCCCTTCGAAGGAGATAAATCTGGTGGTATCTAGCATGAACAACAATCCTGCCCGGTTTATGTATCTTTTTGTTTAGACTTACAATTTAATCAATATGCAAACAATTAATCTATATGTTTGTTTGATTTACAACCAGCAATTATTAAAACGATTTCCCCTTTGATGGTTTTTGATTTGAGGTAATTGGTCAAGTCCGACAAATTCCCCCGGAAAAATTCTTCGAATTTTTTGGTTAATTCCCTGGCCATAACACAGGACCGGTCTCCCCATTGACTCAGCAACTCTGCGCAGGTCTTCGATAGGCGATGAGGCGATTCATACAGGATAATAGTCCGTTCTTCACCGGCAAGTTTTTGAATTTTTGTTTTCCGGCCTTTTTTTATGGGTAGAAATCCTTCAAACACAAAACGGTTGGATGGTAAACCGGAAGCGATCAGAGCTGTTAAGAATGCCGAGGGGCCTGGAATGGGAATAATCTTTATTTGCTGTTCAATACAGGCAGTAACCAGATTATAAGCTGGATCTAATATACCGGGGGTGCCAGCATCAGAAACAAGAGCAATGGAATTACCGCTTTTCAATAATTCGACAATTTTGGGGGTCTGAAATTTCTGGTTAAAACTATAGTAAGGGATCATTTTCTTTTTAAGATTATATTTGGCCAGTAAAATAGAAGTTGTGCGGGTATCTTCGGCAGCAATCAAATTTACATTATTCAAGATGAAAACAGCACGATGAGTAATATCCCCGAGGTTTCCGATTGGAGTGCTGACCAGGTATAAGGCGCCGGGAATAATTTCTTCCAAGTTTTAAACTCCCCAATCCCGGCAGTAACGAAAATCCTGATTAATAGTTCGATTTGAAAGTTTAGCAATAATCGGTGGCCTGCGTTTAAATTGTGATTTTTGTATACGGCCCTGGATATCCTTGATCATTTTGGCGGAAAATTTTAAATCTTGTAACATCTCTTTGGAATAACGTTTATCTACTAAAAAATATAATAATCGATCGATTTCAGAATAACTATAACCGATTTCTACTTCATCGGTTTGACCGGTCCATAAATCAGCCGAAGGGGGTTTGTCGATAATTTCCTTGGGAACCCCCAGATATTCAGCCAGTTGCCGGATTTGAGTTTTATATAAATCTCCAATGGGATTAATCGCGCTGGCCAGATCACCGAAGATAGTACCATAACCTAACAATAATTCAGTTTTATTGCTGGTACCGATGACAAGTGCATGATATTTAAAGGAATAGTCGTACAGAAAACACATTCGTTCCCGGGCCATCCGGTTACCGCGTCGGTTCACCTCCGCGTCAGGATCGTTTTCAAAGAATGCATCGATCATAGGCGAAATATCAAATGAATGGTAGTTAATCTTCAGGGTCCGGGCGACCAGTTCGGCATGTTGTATGTTCTTCTGATTACTGGTTTTATAAGGCATGATCAGAGCATGGACTTGATCTGCCGGAAAAGCACGGGCACATAAATAAGTAACGACGGTCGAATCAAGTCCACCTGATAAGCCCAGGACGACTTTATCAAAACCGCATTTATGAACTTCTGCTACCAGGAATTGTTCAAGAATCTGTGTGACCGATTGTGGATCGATTTTTAAGAAGTCCATTTACGTCCCCTTTTTTACTAAAAATATAATAAAGATTGAACGATGATAAAAACAATTATTTCAATAGAAAACGAATAAAATAATTTGCAGTGAAGATTTTATTTATCCCGGACTTTTAATAAATTCAAATGCTCTGATCAGTAGTTAAAGCCGGAGACGATTTAATATCTGGGTCAGCAGGCCTGAGTTTAAAGAGTTCGATGATTGAGTAGCAGATAATACATATTAATATAATATTTTTGGAAAGGGGAGTTATGGAGTTCCTGAAAGAATTGCATATTCAAGATAAAAACAATGGTGCTGCCACTGGTCAAAAATGGCTAGGCAGCAAAGACCAGGGAGAGTTACGAATAAACTCACCGGCCACGGGTGAATATATCGCTTCTGTTTACCAGGCTTCGAAGGCAGATTATGAGAAAGTAATTACTGCAGCATCGACTGCATTCTTAAGCTGGCGTACAATGCCTGCACCAAAAAGGGGAGAAATAATCAGACAGATAGGCTTAAGATTACGAGCCTATAAAAAACCATTAGGCACTCTGGTGTCTTTTGAAATGGGTAAATCTCTGCAGGAAGGATGGGGGGAAGTACAGGAGATGATCGATATCTGTGATTTCGCGGTCGGACAATCGCGTCAACTCTACGGTTTCACCATGCAGTCCGAACGTCCGAATCATCGCATGTATGACCAGTATCATCCGTTGGGGACTGTCGGTACCATCTCCGCTTTCAATTTTCCGGTAGCGGTATGGTCATGGAATGCCATGATTGCAGCAGTATGTGGTGATGTAAATTTATGGAAACCTGCCTCCAAAGTACCTTTGACTGCCATCGCCTGCCAGAATATTATCGGGGAAGTACTGAAGGAAAATAATCTGCCGGAAGGGATTTTTAACCTGGTCGTCGGTTCAGGCCGGATTATTGGCGAGGAGATGTTGAACGATAAACGGATTCCGCTCATTTCCCTGACCGGTTCTACGGAAGTAGGCAAGCATGCGGCCCAGGTTATTTCAAAACGTCTGGGCAGATATATTATGGAACTGGGGGGCAATAATGCGATCATTCTCACCCCTGATGCTGATTTAAAATTAGCCATGACTTCAATTGTGTTCGGTGCGGTAGGTACCGCGGGACAACGCTGCACCACCACCCGCCGGTTGATAATCCATGAATCGATCTATGGCAAAGTTAAAGAATCCTTATTGAAAGCATACCAGAGTTTAAAGATCGGGAATCCGCTGGATGCCAGTAATCATATGGGACCGCTGATTGATCAGGAAACGGTTCAAACAATGCAAAATGCTCTGAAACAGGCTAAAAAAGAAGGGGGTAAGGTTATATACGGTGGTGAAGTTCTTAGCGGTAAAGGCTACGAATCGGGGTGTTATGTACGCCCGGCCATTGTCGAAGCCGAAAATCATTATGCTATTGTACAGGAAGAGACCTTCGCACCGATTTTATATTTGATCAAATATACAGGGGGAGTAGAAAAGGCAATTGAAATTCATAACGGGGTGCAGCAAGGTTTGTCATCGGCCATTTTCACCAATAACCTGCAGGAGGCAGAGACGTTCCTGTCAGTCCGTGGTTCGGATTGCGGTATTGCCAATGTAAATATTGGAACGTCCGGTGCAGAAATAGGCGGAGCTTTCGGCGGAGAGAAAGACACCGGCGGTGGGCGCGAGTCTGGTTCGGATGCCTGGAAGACTTATATGCGCCGGCAAACCAATACGATCAATTATGGCCAGGAACTGCCCCTGGCCCAGGGAATAAAGTTCGAGGTTTGAAGACGGGCATAACCACCCCCCGGCCATCAATTAAATTAATCTCAAAGATCAAGCCTATCAAATTGGTCTTTGGTGATTTCAGACCGCACTTTACCAGTGTGAGCAATATTGATTGGTTCGAATAATAACAATTTGACCTGACCAATGGGAACCACCTTATGTTCAATGCCATGTCCAACCACGCAAAACTCGCCAGTCTTCAATCGTACAAAATTTTCTCTCTCATGCACTTCCAGTGTACCATCCAGAACCAAAAATAATTCATCTTCATTATCATGAATATGCCAGGGTACTTTATCACCTTCAACTCTGACAACTTTTATATGCTGACCATTCAGTTCAGCCACAATCTTGGGCGAAAACGTATCACTGAACATGCTGAAACATTTTTCAATATTCACAATTTTTAGCACATCTTTCTCCTTAAGTCTAAAGCATAGCGTTACCTGCCGGCCGGTGAAATTCATGTCCCTCACGGGTCGTGGCAACCGAATCGTTTCGCTGCAAGTCCTTGTCAGGCAGCATTGCCTTCCCCCGAGCGCATCAGGATGCTCCAGATCACCCAGCCGTCAAGTGAGGGTACCGGCAGGAGAGTCCAGATGGCGATGATTACATTCATGAAGCCGGCTACGAGAATCCACGATATAGCCAACAGGTGACCGGCCAGGGCGAGGGCGCATCCGACAGCCAGGTTAGCGGCAGGTCCGCCAAGAGCGCGGCCAAGCCTGCAGCGGGCCGGTGCAGCGGTGCCCGGTTGCCTGTAGATGATCACATCGCGGGTTGAGGTCGCCAGAACGGCTTCAACCGGGGTACCCAGGACGCGTCCTGCAATAATGTGCCCGACACTGTGAAAAATGTTGGCCGCGTAGAGTACTGCTCCATACCCGAAACCCGCAACAAGCAACCTGGGGACGTCCGTGCTCCTCTGGCTTACGAACGCCAGCGCAAATCCCAGAGTGACCCAAAAGAAAGGGCTTAGCCAGGCATACCGGGTCACCGACCAGTTGATACCGCACACTCGAAACAGGCTCCGCCGGGCTGTGATGTCTTCCAGGACCAGGAGCGGTTTCCTCATCTTGTGACCTCCGCGCTCTCGTGCATCCTACTGCTGCCTGACGCCCTGCGCGTTATTTGGTAGTGTTGATTTTGGGCCTGATGGGTATCCATATTTCTTCTTCAGAATTTGGATCTTCGTTCTTGTATTTGTCTCCCAGTATTTCAAAATGAGGTCTGTTGTCTGATAAGTAGTCTGAGTTTGGTAACCAATCCCCGAAAATATATTGGAATATTCTAGTGTCGGCGCTTGACCCCCTATATTGGAAAACTGCATAAAGCCCATCTGTCAGTACAAAAGTTTCCATTCCGTCGGGAACAGTTTCAAAATCTGAGACTTCAATAGCAGCCCATTTTTCAAATTCATGTTTGAGATTGCCGGGATCTGGTGATTGACCGTAGACCTGCATTGAAATCAGTTCAGAGGTCAATTTGATCCGAATTTCTCTCCGTCTTGGCATAAAGCTTCGCCATAGTTCTCCAGTTTTGCTGTTGGAAAGCGACATGGACATTCGCTTTCCAATTAGTTTTTTTTCGGTTAATGTTTCTATTCTTGGTTTTAAATTGAACTGATCCTTTATTAATAAAATTTGTTTGCTGTTGAGCAAGCGCCTAACTACCAGGCCTATCCGGCGTCTGCCTAGCGCTAGACAAGTCGGGATCCGGTTGATGCTGTTGTGATAAATTAATCTTAAAAATTGTTTATTTAAAACTTACTTTTTTGCTTTTAGTTTTTATTAAACGTACCCGACATTGCACAGTTGATATATAAGTAACCTACTCTTTGTTTTACATAAAACATGTAAAATAGTTGTATTAAGATCTACTGAGCCCACAGAACTGTATAAAATAAATAGTAGAATACCGCGGCACCTTGAAATCTGTTTCTATTTTTCTGGCCACGGCAAATCTGAGGCTGAAACGAACATAATCTGCCGGAAAATAAAATGCAATGCCCAGGCCCGGTGTAAATTCGATCCATTGCTGGGATCGGAAAGCGAACCACTCTACATTATGCCTGAAAAAGAGTGAAACAAATTGGGATTTCTGGTGATAGCGGTTTAAAGGTTTATTCCATAAGTAAAAATGATGCTGGCTGCTTAGTAACGATAAGGCCACCTTGAAAAGGGTAGATTCCTCCATTACTTCTGGATTAAATGTAGCGAAAAAAACGAATAGGGAAACCGGGAATGCAAAATTCAGATGATCTTTATTGTAAGGATCTCGCAGGAGTACGGTGAAAGATAGAATTCTGTACTCATTAACATATTGGGTAGAATAACAATCATCAGCAATGCCCCCTGCCAGTGTATGTTGATTCAAAGCATGAGTTTCATAGAGACCCAATACCTCCGGATACGAATCACGCGAAGAATCCTGTGCATAAGTCACAGCAAACCAGGATATCAAGACAATAAGCATTAATTTCACAATGGATATCCCCTTCAACGTCCGAAAGTCAGCGACCCCGATCTGTTTGACGGCAGGCAGGCTGGTCGGGATCCACTGGACTGCAGTGTTAGATTCAATTTGTGATGAGATTATCTTGCACAATGTTCATGATTATATTTTAATAAAACAAATCATTTTATTTAATAATATTGAAACCTCATCCCGACAGGGATGTGATATTTGTAGAAAACGCAACCTCCCCAACTTTTTATAGTCCCGCCAGGGACGTTATATTTCGTTCCTGCCGGCACTATGTATATTACGGTAAAATTGTTTTCTAGAAATATTCTGTCCCTGAAGGGATAGCGTAATTTTTTTCTTTTCTAATGACCAGGCATTACCGGCGGCCTGGCGCCAGACAGGTGAAACCGGCTTCACAGTTTGCGCAAGCGCTGGTTCCATGGTGTTTCCGGCCTGGAGAGCAGAGAGGAATACCGCCACGATGACGGCAGCCACTGAAAAAGCTGTTGAACTGCGTGATTTCATTGGCGCTGTCCTTGTTATTGCAGGGATCAAAAATTCTGTATACAATATACTTTATTTAGATCCTTAGCGAGCCACGGAACCCCCTAAGGGCATAGTAAGAGGGTGCACCATTGTGATATATGAAGACGTGGTCGTAGCGACGATCACAAAAGAGGGCGCCGCCGAGTTTTCTAATATCAGAAGGTGTTCTCACCCAGCTTGACGTTTTTGTATCGAAATTCCCAAGTTCTTGCAACTCCCGATATTGTTCTTCCGTTAAAATCTCAATGCCCATGGCCGCTGCCATATCAACAGCGCTGCCTTTCGGTTTATGTTCTTTCCTTGACTCCTGGCCGGCACGGTCGTAACAAACACTTCTGCGGCCTTCAGGACTTTCTGCGGAACAATCATAAAAAATGTATTCGCCAGTCTTCCCATCATAACTAACAACATCCGGTTCACCGCCAGTTCTTTCCATTTCATTGAGTGACCACAGTTTTTCAGGATTAGTTTCCAGCTTTGCCTGTATTTTAGCCCACTCAAGACCTTTATGGCGGTTCAGGTTTTTCTCAAAACGGGCTTTCAATGCTCTGAGTAGTTCTTCACCTTGTTTTGCCCTAAGGTCTTTTGCTTTTTGCATTTATGTCCCCGCCTTTCTGCTTTGTTTCATTGGCCTTTGCTCACCTGCAGCGAATTGTCAGGTTTCTTCTTTCGAAATTACCTGCTCAATGCTGTATGCCTCTAATCTTCCTTTACCCACAGCGCCTCCGGGGAAGCCTGACTATCAGGCAGAACCGGCGTCTGGCTGGCGCCGAAGTACAACATGGGTAGCTTTTGCCGAGGCCACAAACTGGACGCATTCGTATCCCAGAGCCCGCAAATCAACCTCCTTGAAAAGCCGCTCTCCCCTGTCCAGCAGTACCGGTGCGATAGCGATGTGCAGCTCGTCAACAAGGCTGGCACGAAGATATTGTTGAATGGTATCAGGTCCACCGCCTATACGTATATCCATCCCCCTGGCTGCCGTGCGCGCCAGATTGAGCGCCTCGTGAATACCACCGGTGACGAAGTGGAATGACGTATTGCCTTCCATCTGGAGGGGCGGGCGGGCATGATGGGTCAGGATGAAAACCGGAACGTGGTAGGGTGGATTGTTACCCCACCAGCCTTTCCAGTTCAGGTCAGGCCAGGGACCACGAATCGGTCCGAACATGTTTCTTCCGAGAATCCAGGCACCGATATTCTTGAAACCCCTGGCCGCGAAGTCATCATCCAGTCCCGTTGTGCCAGCACCGGTGTTGAACAGCTCCCGCTGAAAAGTGCGCGTCGGGAACGCCCACTGGTGCAAATCTGTCCCGCCCACACCTAAGGGATTGTTTATGTCCTGACCCGGACCGGCTCCATAGCCGTCAAGTGAGATGGTAAAACTCTCGACTCTTACTTGTGTCATTTTTGCCACTCCATTTGAATTGACAACTAACGGCACATTGTTCGTGATCTACTGCACTACGGTCTCAGCATCAATTTGTGATGAGATAAACTTATATAATAGTCATGCATATATTTAAATAATACAATTCTTTTTATGTTATATCTGAATAATGATGCTGAAACCTCATCCCCTCAGGGTTGTTATATTTATAGAAAACAACTCCCTGATCCTTTATAATCCCGTCAGGGACAATATATTTTGTGTCTGCCGGCAGGCAGGAAAAGTGGGCAAATAGACCTTAGTTAACTGGCGGCACTCCCAGGCTCAATGATCAGGGGCGGCCATATTGCTCTTATCAAAAACCAAAAAACCGTCGGTAATTCCCCTATCTCAAGGATCAGTGCAACTTGGCTAATGGCAGTGGTATACTGCGGTAGGAGCAGGGAAGCGAAAAAAGCGACCACATATGCCGACCCCGTGAGGAATAACAGATACCCTAAAATGCCTGGAACAAAAACTGAGCGAATGATCAGAATTCCGAAGGGAAGGAGCCAAAGTCCCCAAAAGATCGATGCGATTTCAATTCCTAGTTCGTGTAAACGGATGAACAAGAACGCTAAGGAATCGAGTTGATTCTTTTCAAATGACGATAAGAAATCTGCCCCGCGTAGAAGGATCAAAGCTGCGAGCTCGTTGAGGACGTTGAGAAACATGATCGGGACAGATACCAATGCGCCGAAAATTACCAAAAGCTTGGCTTGGTTCTCGTTGACTGGCCTGAACATATGATACAGAGCCAAAGCGAGAAAAACGGCAACCACCTGGTGGAACAATTCGCTTGCAATACCAAGGCGGAAAAGCGATTCGGAAGCGCGAACAAGCTCGACTGTCGTTGCAGCGTCTCCAGGAATAACCAGCTTGCTTGGAACATACAAGAGGCCTATGGGAGCACTTATTGTCATCAAAAAATACCAAAATCCCGCAGTTCTCAAGGACTTGCGCTGTTGTTCATCAAAACCAGTTGTCATTTCACTTCTCCTATTTTCTGTCTCGCATTGAAACGCAATAAGAAATGAGACGCTACTCTCTAACGATCGAAAGTCAGCGGCCTGCTTCAAGCAGGTTCGCTGGACTGCGGTGTTAGATGGTACAAAAGTTCACCGAACAACCCATATACTATCAACTGATATAATTATATATGGATAGTCTTTATTTTCTATTGTATTCATCACCACATTCCAGGTACCATCTACCCGGACATATTTATTTTTCAATGAACCACAATTGCCGTCTAGATATATCCAGCCTGAAACATTAACCTGAGGTGTATCTGCGGTTAACCAATGAAATTCTGCAAGTTGATATCCCCCTGGATATGGGAATTTAAGGTCGGGATTAGGACTAAGTGCTGGTGAGAAATAACCAACCCTGCCCTCAATGATCGCGGTCTTACTTTGTACATCAGAACTGAACGTAGTGGAATCTATACTACCCTTATTGCAGCCACATGTTGCTGTTATAAAAATTATAATTATATACAATATTATTGATTTCATAGTACCTTCTTTCATACCGTCTAACGGTACATT
>CAYSHN010000004.1:0-15622 GCA_964430815.1 uncultured Calditrichota bacterium
CATTACCGGCCGTTACCGTTCCGTAATAACGATCGAAAACAGGTCGCAATTTTCCCAGGGCTTCCATGCTCTGTCCTTCGCGTATACCGTTATCTTTAGTTATAACCCGCTCGTATTTTGGTGGCAAAGGAACCGGAACAATCTCGGCACTTAGTTTTCCATCTTTGGTAGCCTTTTCGGCTAATTGATGACTGCGTAGGGCAAAACGGTCTTGTTCCTGACGGGTGATTTTAAATTCTTTGGCCAGCAATTCAGCAGTTTCGCCCATATTAAGACCGCAGAAACCGTCAGTCAAACCTAACTGCAATCCGATCACCGGATTTAAGAATTTAAGTCTAAACTTAAACATGTTAGCTAACCGCTGAGGAAGTGTTTTGGCCCGGTACAAATTGTTAAACCATTTGGTAGCAGCCTCATTAAATAAGAGTGGAATACGGCTCATCGATTCCACACCCCCGGCCAGGTAGATTTCTCCTTCACCAGACTGGATGCGATACCAGGCATTGGCAATGGCTTCCATGCCACTGGCACAATTACGCTGAACAGTGAAGGCTGGAATTGAATGGGGAATACCAGCTTGCAGGGCGATGATACGGGCAACATTAGTGGCTTCCGGCGGCTGGGCGATGTTACCCATAATGACCTCATCTATTAACTCGGACCGTAAATTGAGGCGTTCTAATATTTCACGTACAACCAGTGCACCCAAATCATGTGCCGGGATTTGACCGAAATCAGTCCAGGCTTTGATAAATGGTGTTCGTAATCCTGCAACAATAGCAACGCGTTTCATTTCAATCCTCCTGCCGTGTTGGCGACAGTCCAAGTAAAAAGATATGGGTCAATTCACGAGCGATGTCTTGAAGTTCAGATTTTGGTTCAGGAGTAAGGATCCACTGCCGGGCAATTTCGTCAATGGCACCAAAAACCGCCAGCTTGGTTGTATTAATGCGAATGTTATTACGAAATTCTCCGCTTTGTTGACCTTCTTTTATTATCTGGCCGATCACATTCAGGAAATCAATAAATTTTTGATTATGATAGTCTTTAAGAAATTTGCTGGACTGGCGGAGTTCGACCTGGAATACTCCAGCTAAATTTTGATCTTCTTCAATCAACTGAAAGTGCAGCTGGATAAATCGCTTTAATTTTTCTTTGGCAGATGAAGCAGTTTGCAAAGTAGCAGTAAAACGATCAAGGATTTTTTCCATTTTGGATTCAAATAAGGAAATCAGCAGATCGTCTTTGTTTTTAAAATATAAATAAATAGTTCCATCGGCTACACCAGCAGTGTGGGCCACATCGGAAACTTTAGCATTATAAAAACCTTTATCGGCGAATACTTTAATTGCCGCATCTATAATTTGCTCTCTACGATTGCTGTTTCTGATCATACTCCCCTTAAACTGAATGAATATTCATTCAATTTAAGACATAAAGAAAATTTTTCAAATACTTTTCTGGTCTCTTCTATATATTATATATAATGTTTTAGGGCAGATTACGGAAAGAATAACCATACAACTGACGGGAGGCCATAATTATTATCTACGGTAAACAGCCGGTACTGGAAGCATTAAGATCTGCACACCAGGTACAGCAGGTGACTTTAGGACGGGAGTTGGAGAAAAAAAATATAATTCCAGTTTTGAAATTATGCGAAAAAAAAGGTGTGGCAGTCGATTACATGCCTAAAGCAAAACTACAAATACTTTGCGGAGCGGTTGTTCATCAAGGCTATGTCGCACGATTGAGTGATTATAAATATCTGAATGAGGAAGATTTTTTTCAGCTACTCCATAAAATTTCACAACCGCTGGTTTTGATCCTGGATCAAATCCAGGATACGCACAATCTAGGCGCCATTATCCGTACAGCGGAGAGTGTAAACCTTACCGCATTAGTAATGGCCGAGAAAGGTGGAGCAGAAATTAATGCTACCGTGGCCAAGACCTCTGCCGGAGCTATTTTTCATTGTCCTATTCATCGTACCCCAGATTTGATCGTATTTTTGGAAAAACTAAAAACAACCGGTCTTAAGATTGTAGGGACAGTTATGGCTGGACAATATACTATCTATCAAGCCGATTTAAACACCGGTTTGGCCGTGATTGTAGGTAGCGAGGGTAAGGGGATTAGGAAAAATATTCTTATGCATTGTGATGAACAGGTATCCATCCCCATGTTTGGTCGCATTGATTCACTGAATGTTTCGGTCAGTACGGCGGTCGTATTATATGAAATTATACGCCAGCGTTTGTCTGGTAGAATCACTTAACAATAAACCAGGGATTGGTCAGGTCTTTTTTATTATAGACTAACGGTTGACCCGTTTTATAATCATAAACCTGTTTTCCACTCTCCTTTACAATAGCCTGCCCGGCAGCGGTATCCCATTCCATTGTACGACCGGTTCGTAAATAAAAATCTGCTTTGCCTTCAGCGATTAAACCGAATTTAATCGCGCTACCCATCCGGATGAGTTCCACTTCCCTGAATTCATGGCGTAATTTTTTAACAAGGGTATGTACCTCAGGGGATAAATGCGAGCGACTGCCCACCACAATCACCTTATCTTGCGGATTTTTAATAGATGTCTTTAATGATAATGGTTCACTATTCCCCGTGATTTTAAAACACCCTTTACCATTCACTGCATAATATAAAGTTCCTGTAACCGGAATATAAATCATACCCAGTACAGGTTGCCTATTTTCAATCAAGGCCAGATTAATGGCAAACTCACCGTTTTTCTCGATAAATTCTTTGGTGCCGTCTAGTGGGTCCACCAGCCAGAAGCAGAACCAGTCTTTGCGCTGATTAAATGGAACCGGCTCATTTTCTTCGGAAATAACAGGGATATCAGGATAACAATTGTATAAACCTCTGGTCAGGATATCATTTGAATTTTGGTCGGCTAAGGTAATGGGGGTGTGATCCGCTTTTAATTCTACATTAAAACTCTGAGTGTAAATATCTAGTATAGAATTACCAGCCTGACGAAGTATGTTAATCAATTCTTCGATTTTTATCTGTTCGTACAAGTTATATCCATGTTTTTTAAAGACTAATTTAGATTATCCTGATGAAGGTTTCAAATTGTCATTGATTTTACCACTGAATGCAAATAATCCGGAAACATCATCGACTGTGAACGTACCGCATATAAATCCTTAGGTATTGTTCCGTGCTGCGGAAATCTGCAGCATGACCGCTTGATCGATTCTTTTGTTAGATTCATAATTCTTACTTTGTTACATTATAGGATTATCATATTAAGAGTGTTAGCCATTATTATAAAAGTTTGCTTAGAACGGATTTATATAAGGGGGTTGAATGAAAATTTTAGTGCTGGGCGCCGGGCGGATGGCTTATGGCGCAGTGCATGATTTTTTAACTCAGTTACCGCAGGCTGAAATACATCTCGCCGATATTTCTGAAAAGGCACTCAAAGAGATTCAAGGTCATTTTAAAAGTAAACTTCTGGTTGTTCATCGCCTGAAAGCTGATGATCACCTGCGGATTCCGGCACTAATGAAAAAAATGGATGGAGTGTTGAGTGCAGTTCCTTATGATTATAATCTGCAACTTACCCACTGGGCCATAGAAAATAAGTGTCACTTCGTAGATCTCGGTGGCAATAATACAGTGGTCAACCAGCAATTTAAACTTGATGTTAAAGCAAAAAAGGCCGGAGTGGGTATCATCCCCGACTGTGGTCTGGCACCTGGAATGGTGTCGGTCCTGGCCGCCAATATGATCAAACAATTTGATACCGTGGAAACTTTAACCATCCGCGTAGGTGGCTTACCTTTGCAGCCCCAAAATCCACTGCGCTATATGCTGGTTTTTTCTATACACGGTCTGATTAATGAATATATAGAACCGGCGGTAATTATTCAGGATAGCCAAATAACCACTGTTCCTGCCATGACCGCCACAGAGGAATTAGAGTTCCCGGCACCATTTGGAAAACTTGAAGCCTTCTATACATCCGGTGGTACTTCCACTTTGCCGTATACCTATCTTGGGAAAATTCAAAATTTGAATTACAAAACCATTCGTTATCCGGGGCATTGTCAACTTTTTAAAAGTATGATCGATCTGGAGTTCACTACCGGACAAACAGTTAGCCTTGGAAAAAATAGTTACAGCCGGCGGGAAGTATTCGAAGCATTAATGTTAGAACCTCTTACTTATCAGAGCGAGGATGTGGTTTTGATACGTTTGTGGGCGAAAGGTATTAAAAACAACGTGCCTGAACAAGTTACCTTTGAAGCTATTGAATATGGTGACTATAAAAATAAACTGACGGCCATGATGCGTACGACCGCATTCCCGGCTACCATAATATTAATCATGCTGGTCAAAGGATGGATTCAGACCCGGGGTGTGCTGCGACAGGAATCGGCCGTACCTGCAGAAATTTTTATCCGTGAATTGGAAAAGCGGAGTATTAATTTTAAAGTTTATTAGTTCTTCGGCTTAAAATATATAAGCACAATATGAAATTTTCACAACCACTAATTCCGGGAATTTTTATTAAACGTAATAAGAGATTTATGGTGGATATTATCCTGCAAAATGGGAAACACATTATTGCCCATTGTCCAAATTCCGGCAGCATGAAATCCTGCCTGCAGGAGGGGTGGGAAGTACGGTTGAGCAGTCACGATAGTAAAAACCGGAAACTGGCTTATACGCTGGAAATGATCCATAACGGTAAATGCTGGATCGGCCTTAATACACTGATCCCTAATCGTATTGCTGAAGAGGCCGTTAAGGCTGAAAAGATAAAGGAAATAAGCGGATATACGGAAATCCGCCGGGAACAAAGATACGGGAAAAACAGCCGGATTGATCTGTTGTTAAAAAAGGAAAAAGAAATCTGCTTTGTGGAGATAAAAAATGTTACTCTGCTTGAAACTGATGGCTGTTATTATTTTCCAGATGCAGTAACTGATCGCGGCCGAAAGCATTTGACCGAGTTAATGGCGATGGTACATGAAGGCCATCGTGCCATAGCACTCTTTATTGTCCAACGAAAGGATGGCAGCATTTTTAAACCGGCCGTTCATATCGATCCGACCTTTGCCCGGACCCTGTCTGAGGCATATCAAACCGGTGTAGAAATACTGGTATACCGGGCGGAAGTGAATCCGGAGAAAATTGAACTGGTGGAATCAGTACCCTGGGAGTTATCCACGAGGGATAAGGTTAATTCGGTTTAACAGGTGTCAGCCAGAATTTATTAAAGAAAAGCAGGTGATACTCCAAAGCGTTTACCCAGTACTCCCAGGTATGAGCGCCAGGACGTTCATAGTATTCGTGAGCAATACCGAGTTCCATCAGTTTTTGATGTATTCTGCGGTTTCCGTCAAGACAAAAGTCTTTAATTCCACAATCAAACAACAACGCTTTACTTTTTTTTCTGAGTTTATATACTAAATATAAACATGAATACTTTTCCCACAGTAATTGGTTGGTTTCGAAACTTCCCAGCACCACGTTGAGTCCGGCACGGCGGTTCGGATCGTCCAGTGTCATTACCCCACTCATGCTACTGGCTGCGCCGAATACCTCCGGATATTTACAGATCAAACTGATGGCACCATGTCCACCCATGCTCAGGCCGCAAATTGCACGGTGAATGGAATCAGCCAGGGTGGGATAGTGTTCATCTATATATTGTACGACTTCCCTGGCGATGTATGTTTCGTATTGTGAATCTTTTTTGATCGGGCTATCAATATACCAACCGGCATATCCACCATCGGGACAAACGATGATCAATTGATATCTATCAACCAGTGGTTTCAGGTCGGTGTGACTGCTCCAGTCGCGATAAGAGCCACTCCAACCGTGCAGCAGATATAAAACCGGATAACGAATCACTAAGCCGGCCTTTGGCAGGTCCGGTCTTACAATAACGGCTTTAAAATCAATTTTCATTCTTTTACTAGTAATTGTTACGGTATCGATAGTAGCTGCGAAAACAGTGGTGAAGAAAAATGAAACTAGTAGAAAAGAAATAACAACACAAAAGCGGTTTATTTTCATAAAACAAACTCCATGGGAAAATTTTATTAGTTGATTTTAGAAGTGAGGGAATGATTCAAATTCCATTCTTAAATCCAGGTAAAAAAAGCCTGATCTTTTTTATTTCTCTTTCGCTGTGTTAGATTCCACGCGAGAAGTTGAAGATAAATAGATTTTATCCAAAACATTAAATAGTTCAAAACCGATACCCAAGCCAAATCCAATTAAAAGTCCAAAAAAAGTCTGACCTTCAATTAACGCTCTCATTTCAGGCAATGATCTTATTTCAGGTTTATTCAGAAAAATACTCATCACTAACATAATGGCCAGAAATAAAATGGCAAGTAATCCAGCCAAGAAGACTGGTTTGAGAACGAATGATTTTTTAATGGTTAGATTGGCAAATAAATGATAAATATAAATAGCTAAAGCTATCATAAAAATGTATAGAATACGGATAACGATAATAGGAAAACTGGAAACTCGAAATAGGATGAGATCGAGAGCAACCAGAAATATCCAGACAAAAATAAAATCCCTGATATTCCGGAATTGTAACACGGCATAGAGTAAAGATCCTGATATACCATAAACTGTAAATTGAAAGGCCGGATCATGGGGATGAAAGACTCTAGTTCCAAGGAATAGAAACCCTATAATAATACAGGTAAGTGCACCTAGCACAACCGTATAAATAAATTTTTGTTGAGTTGAATTTAACGTTCTTTGTTCCTCGTATTGCTTAATCTCTCTTCTTATATAGAGTGATCATGGGATAAAAAGGATATGTTTAATTATGCACTGTAAATTAGTCAATTATATCAAAAGGCACTTTGGCCATTTAATAAAGGTATTGATATAAATAAAATAGAGAAAGTAAAATGGATATAATAATTAGTAAGAAACAGATGACCATGATTGTATTTCTTACTTTTTTATTACTGATTCATAATAGCGAAAGAAAATGCACATATTTTGGATCACTAGAAGCATAGCTAAGCCCAAAGCGGTAAGAACACCTGGAACAAATTCCGGTCAAATCCGGATTCTCCTGGCCGCATTTAGGACAAATCATCTTCCGCTTCATCCACCTCTAGGTGGGTTGCTGTATATTTATTTGAACGGGTAATTCACCGCATTACGTACTGTGTTCTTCTGGAAATATTCCACCATTTGTTCCAGGATCATATCTGCAACTTTATCCTGTGCTTCGGCCGTTGTCGCACCCAGATGCGGTGTGGATACGACCTGGGGATGTTTAGCCAAAGTAAAATCGGCCGGAGGCTCAGCAGTGAAAACATCCAGACCGGCAGCAGCCACTTTCCCGCTGTTCAATGCTTCCAGTAAATCGGCTTCATTAATTATCCCACCACGGGCACAGTTGATAATCACTACACCGTTTTTGCATAGTTTCAGATTCTCTTTATTTAGCATATTTACTGTCTCTGGTGTTTTGGGGGCATGAATCGTGATAATATCAGACTGTTTTAATAATTCCTCCAATGATACCAACTTGGCCCCAATACTTTTTGCCACGTCCTGTTTAATTAGTGGATCATAAACCAGTATTGTTGCTTCAAAAGCGGCCAGGCGTTTGGCCACGCCAAATCCAATTTTACCCAGGCCAATTACGCCTACAGTTTTCCCGTAAATTTCATGTCCCATGAAAGATTTTTTATCCCATTTACCTTCCATCATAGTTATACCAGCGCGGGGAATTTGACGTAGAACGGCCAGCAACAGAGCAATGGTGTGTTCGGTAGCAGCAATAGTATTACCTCCCGGTGTATTCATCACCACGATTTTCATCTTCGTTGCTGCCGGGACTTCAATATTATCAACCCCGGCCCCGGCCCGACCGATTACTTTCAGGTTCTTACCTGCTTCAATAATGTCGGCCGTAGCTTTAGTGCGGCTTCTGACCACCAGCCCCTGATAAGTAGGAATTAGTTTAATCAGATCTTCTTTGGAAATACCCGCTTTGTTATCAATGGAAATGTCTTTTACCTTGTTGTATTTAGCCAGAACAGATTCCGGTAAAGAATCGGCAATTAAAATATTATACATGGAAATTCTCCCTTCGACATAAATTTGGTATTTCAAATTACTGAAAGCCTTATTTCATGTCAAGATGCAAAACCTGGTTATGGTAGAAAGATACTTTTCTACTTATAACCAGAACAGTTTTTAAGTAAATTAGTACGATAATTAAACAGGATGAAATAATGCGTGACGATGAAAAAAGCATTAAAATTTTTACTCTGGATTTGGAACATCAGGCTCTGCTACCCTTGATCGAAGATGCTTTGACCAAGGAAAATATCGATTTTCGTTTACGGAGCAGTCTGGAACGAGCTTATGACGGGATTTATACTGGACAAAAAGGGCTGGGTGATATTTTTGTTTTTGAGAAAGATAAAGAGCGGGCACTGCAAATTTTGAATGATATCCTCTCTGCCGCGGATTAGGATACTTACTTTTGCCTATTCCTGATAATCTGAATTATTTCCCGTACATAGGCGCATTCGCAATGGGCTGGACAAGGATCTAAAATCGATTTTTTCAGACAGTATTCCGGGCAGTCTGCACTTTGAGTTTTTCTTTCGGTATAGATTGGTCCATTGTATAGATTTCTGAATGAATTTGCTACTAAAGATAAAGTCGTTCGGCACTTGGCATGGTTAAATAAAAAATAACCCAGCTCCAATTTAACAAAATTTGCCTGATAGCCGATGATATCTAAATTTTTATCATTTAAAAAATTTTGCTGAGTTGGCCATACTTCACCACAATTAGGACACTGCTTAAAATGGTGATTTTCCTGTATAGATGTTTTATTCATGAGCTAGCCCATTCTTGCTGATAGAGGTATTTTAATTTATTATCACTGTTTCTTCCTGGTAATACTCTGTACTGTCTTTCTGCCAGAATATTTTAATTCGCCATAAACCTTTCGCAAGATTATGCATCTGAATAGTTTGCTGATGATCGCGGCCAATCAGCAACGGTATTTTTTTATCCTGCCCGGCATCGGCCGGCCGGAATAGTACAATTGTTCCTTCGATCGCACCGGTATTCAGACTATCGGGGAAATGGATATTCAATACTTGTTCCGTACTGACGTATTCAAGCATCAATTTATAAACGTCTTGCCTGCTACGTTTAATCCGCTCAATCTGCTGCTGATATTCAATTCCCTGCTCATAATAATCACTGCTTACCAGGTCAATCGTATTATAATGGGAAAAAACTACAAAAATTAGTACAGCGATAATAAACATACTGAATACACTGACCAGGGCCAAAGGCCAAAGGCTTTTTTTCTGCACGGTTTTCATTTTGAATATCTTATCTCCGGTCCAATAAACGAACTCTGGATCTCTTTAATTTGTTGGTTATCGGCAAGAATATTGAAATAAACAGATGTATTGCTAAATTTAATATTATCCCGGTCTATTACCACTATCACCACTGCCTGGGACAATTGATTCTGTCTGGCTAAGAATTCTCCACCGACTAAATCCAAAACACCCGGCGGTGACTTTAGTTCTATGGTAATCTTTTTATCGGTACTGCTTTTATTAATTATTTTCAGGTTGTAAAGATTGGCAATATCCCCATCAGCCGTTTCCTGATATAGTTCACCCGGTATACGCATAATCGTGATTTCAAATGGACTCCGGTAAACAAAAAGTACAATATTAACAGCAAGCAACAGGAGCAATACTATTGAATATCCTGTAATACGCGAGGTAAATTTCAATTTAGAACCCTGGACAATACCATTATAGGATGTATAGCGAATTAATCCGGTGGGGAATTTGACTTTTTTCATTACTGCATTGCAAGCATCCATACAGGCTGTACAATTAATACATTCCAGTTGTGTTCCATTACGGATGTCGATGCCGGTAGGACATACTTCGATACACTGCCGGCATTCAATACAATCACCAAGATTGCCGCGGGATTGTGTCCGGGAAAATTTACCCCGTGGTTCTCCTCTTTTGAAATCGTAAGAAACCACAATGGAATTAGGGTCGAGCAGAACACTCTGCAAACGTCCATATGGACAGATCATCGTACAGACCTGTTCGCGGAAGAAGGCAAAAACCCAGTAGAAAACAGAGCTGAACAGGATCATGGCCAGCAAGCCGATCATATGCTCAGTCGGAGGATCGGTAATAATTTTTAAAAGCGGATCTATACCGATAATATAGGCCAGGAATGTGTTACTAATTATAAAGGAAATTGTGTAGAAAACAACATGCTTAATAATTTTTTCAAAAATCTTTGGTGCCAGCCAGGGGGATTGTTGTAATCTTATTTGCTGGCGGGCAGCTCCTTCAATCCAGTATTCTATTTTACGAAAGACCATTTCCATAAAAATAGTCTGGGGACAGATCCAGCCGCACCATAAACGGCCAAACACAACCGTGAACAGAACAATAAAAATAATTAATATAATAGTGGCAATGACGAACAGGTAAATATCCTGCGGCCAGAAAACTAAACCGAAGATCGTAAATTTCCGTTCGATGATGTTGAAAAGAAGTAAAGGTTTTTCATTGATTTTGATAAATGGAGCAGTAAAGAAGAATAGCAATAAAAAAATACTGACAATTTCACGCGCCCTGGTATAGGCTCCATGCGGTTTTTTTGGATATATCCAGATCCGTCTTCCGCTTTGATCGACCGTAGAAACATGATCACGATAATTATCGGTATTTTTTGTCATACGGTGCTATCGGATTGGCAGTATTTTCCAGGTACAACCATAGATCCTGGTCAGTTGGCAGATGTACTTTGGATTTTCTCTCCCTGCGGAGCTTTGGGATTTGGAGGATTGGTTCCGTGCAAGGAAAGGATATAACTGGCCGCCTGCTTGATCTGATCCTCTTTTAAAATACCACGCCAGGCAATCATGCCTTTAGCCGCTACACCATTGGTGATAGTTTTTACCATGTTCAGCATTCCCCGGCCATGCAGATAATAGTCATCGGTTAAATTGGGTCCGATACCCCCTTCTCCGGCCTTACCATGACAGGTAGCACAGTTGGTTATAAAAATCTGTTTTCCGACGGCCATATTGGCTGCATCATTCAAGGGTTGGATCTCCTGCTCTGGTGCTGTAGTTGAAGGAACCGCTGGTGGTCCCCCGCCAGCAGATCGAGAAATTCCACTTTGATAAACAATGTACAAATCAGGGAATGCTATATGCAATTTATCAAGATTTTCCGGAGTAGCCTTAGCCATGGCAGCTATAATCAATTCATCAAAATTTGTCGCCTCCAGTTTAGGTTCAGCACCATTTCTGCGGCTTTGTAGCAAAACAGATTCTTTGGCCTGCTGTTGTTGTAGCTCGATTCTTTGAAAAGGGGTCAAATCGCCCTGCGAATTGTAAAAAGGTGAGCGGTATTCAAGTGAAAAACCCGATTTGTTTTCAGCCTCGGTATAAGCGGAATTCATTTCCTTTTGATAAGCAACACTCGAGGAATCACCCAGATCTAAAACATGATAATACAAAAGATATATAATTGCCCAGGCGATGGTAATATAAAATAGATACAACCACCAGGGCGGTAGCCGGTTATCCAGTTCTTGGATACCGTCATAATCATGATCTAGAACTAACTCCTTTTCTTTATTTACAGTAATGCCTTTTATCTCCATGAGTATTAGTTTGATCAAGGGGTAATTCACTCATTTTTTTCAGGTATTGTTTATCGGTACGCCATACCCGGATTATGATTAACAGGAATATAGCGAAGAACAGCAACAGTACAACTATCGCATAAATCTGAATTCCCGGTACAGATTCAAACAGGTGCTTTAACATATTCAGTTTGGCCTGCTTATTTTATTACCATTTTATTTAGATCCTTTTATATCTACCCCTAGTCGCTGCAAATAGGCAATCAAGGCAATTATTTCCTGCTCGGCGCTAACATCGATTTGAGATTCCTTGAGGCGGATGGCGATTTGCTCAGCCTGGGTCATCAAATCCTGCCTGGCTTTTTTATCATAATCGGGAGGGTAAGGTACACCCAGTTTCTGCATTAAACGGATTTTCTTGGCCAGATTTGAAATATCCAAACGATTTTTAGCTAACCAGTTAAACGGGGGCATAATCGAACCGGGAGACATAGATTCTGGCTTAGCCATGTGATTATAGTGCCAGGCATCGGGATATCGCAGACCTTCGCGGTGCAAATCAGGGCCGGTGCGTTTTGAGCCCCATTGAAATGGATGATCGAAGATGTATTCGCCTGCCTTAGAATATTCGCCATAGCGTTCCGTCTCAGAGCGGAAAGGTCGCACCATCTGTGAATGACAGACATAACACCCTTCGCGGACATAGATATCCCGCCCCTCCAATTCCAGTGGTGTGTATGGCTTAACACTGGTGATGGTGGGGATATTGGTCTTGATCATAAAGGTTGGGATAATTTCTACTATTCCACCAATCAGGATGGCAATCGTTGCCAGAATAAAAAACTGAACCGGTCTGCGTTCCAGCCAGCGATGCCAATACTGTTTCTGCCCGGTGGCATCAGTTTGCAGGTCCACTGACTGGAGTGTCGGGGCCTGGGCCGGTTCATTGGCAATTAATTTACCCTGGCGCACAGTTACCGCCAGATTATATATCATAATGATAACACCGCTAAGATACAAGAGACCACCAACAGCACGGATGGCATACATCGGTACGATTTGAATAACGGTTTCCAGGAATAAGGGATATTGCAGAAAACCTTCACTGGTGAATTGTTTCCACATTAACCCTTGAGTAATTCCAGCCCACCACATTGGTATGGCATAAAAAATGATACCCAGAGTAGAAATCCAGAAGTGGAAATTAGCCAGTTTGATGGAGTATAGTTTGGTATTAAACAATCGTGGCAACAGCCAGTATAAAATCCCGAAGGTTAGTAATCCGTTCCAGCCAAGGGCTCCGACATGTACATGGGCTATGGTCCAATCGGTAAAATGTGACAGAGCATTAACACTTTTAATTGCCAGGGTTGGACCTTCAAAAGTGGCCATGCCATAGGCGGTAACAGCCACTACTAAAAATTTTAAGACGGGATCTTCCCGGACGCGATCCCAGGCACCGCGCAGGGTTAACAGACCGTTCAGCATACCACCCCAGGAAGGTGCCAGCAACATGATGGAAAAAGCAGTTCCCAGCGATTGGGCCCAATCAGGCAGAGCAGAGTAAAGCAAATGATGGGGTCCGGCCCAGATATAAATAAAGATCAAAGCCCAGAAATGGATGATAGACAGGCGATATGAATAAACAGGGCGATTGGCTGCTTTGGGCAGAAAATAATACATTAAGCCCAGATATGGTGTGGTCAGAAAAAAAGCCACAGCATTATGTCCATACCACCATTGCACCAGAGCATCCTGTACACCGGCATAAACCGGATAACTTTTAAGAAAACTGACTGGTAATTCAATAGAGTTTATAATATGTAAAATCGTTACCGTAAAAAAAGTGGCAATGTAAAACCAGATCGCCACGTACATGTGTTTTTCACGACGGCCGATAATCGTACCGATCATATTGATACCGAAGATCACCCATATTACGGCAATTGCCAGATCAATCGGCCATTCCAGCTCGGCATACTCCTTACTGACCGTATGTCCCAGGGGCAGGGTGAGGGCAGCAGCGAGGATAATTATCTGCCAGCCCCAAAAATGAATGCCACTCAGCAGATCATTGTACATCCGGGCCTTACATAACCGTTGTAGCGAATAATATACCCCCATGAAAATACAGTTGCCGACAAAGGCAAAAATAACGGCATTGGTATGTAAGGGCCGCAGATGGCTAAAGGTGGTGATCGGCCAGCCCAGATTTAATTGTGGCCAGAATAATTCCGTAGCAATCCACAAACCTACCAGCATCCCAATCACACCCCAGAATACTGTAGCGAATGCAAAATTTCTTACGATTTTATTATCATACTGAAAGTTCTCCAACTGTAAGTTCTCAATGGCCATGCGCTATTTTTCCTCCTCAGTTTGATCGGTGGATAATGGGGATATTTTTTTCTTTTCGTCCCAAAGTATTCGTATTGAAGGGGTATAATTATCTTCAAATTGACCGCTTTTAATGGCCCAGATGAATGCTACTAAAAAACCTACAGCGATCAACAGACTGATGATTATTAAAACAAAAATGGCACTCACAATCTTCTGGCACCCGTTTTAGATTTTAGCTCTGACTTGCCCGGTAGAACAGGGCTCAGCTGAAAAGTTAATAAATTATTATATATAAAAAAACAGAGCATGTTTATGTATTATTTCGAGTAACCGGGATTATTATTCTGGGCAGGTATCCTGTATAGGATACTGGTCATACCGATTGTAAAAAGGACGACTGATATTGAACTGGTGGGCATCAGTACAGCGGCAATAAGAGGAGATAACAGTCCCTGTACAGCGAAATACAGGCCGATAACATTGTATAGAAATGAAATTAAAAAACTCACCCAGATAATTTTGATACTCAATCTAGAAAAATGCAAGAAAAAGGGAAGATGTTTAAAGGCAGCGGCCTCCAGAATAGCATCACTGGCCGGAGTAAAAGTAGATATTTCGTCGGTTATAGCAATGCCCACATTACTCTGTTTTAAAGCACCGGCATCATTTAATCCATCGCCGATCATCAGCACCCGATAATTCTCCTGCACTTTTTGAACGAAATTCAGTTTATCAAAAGGAGTTTGATTGAAAAATAACATTTCTGCTTGTGGAAAGAATTCCTGCAATTGCCGGCGGGAATAGTCTTTATCGCCGGTTAACAAATAAATTTGATAGTGTCGTTGTAAAAGTTCGATAATCTGTTTTAAACCCGGGCGATAGAGCGGGTACATTTTAAAATAACCACGCTGACATCCTGCGATTTCAATGAAGACTATGGTAACATTTTCAAGTGGAGCTGGATTTACGGGAATCCCGATAAATTCAGCAGAACCGATTCGGACAACCTGGTTCTGAATTTTTCCGCTAATTCCCCGTCCGGAAATCTCCTGGTATTCCTGTACCGGTACCAGCGGCTGCCTGGTGAGCTGAGTTAATAGAATTTGACTGAGCGGGTGGGTGGAATGTTTGACCAGGGAACATACATATAGTTTTTCCTGATCTGATAAATTATCCGCTTGACCATCCATGGGAATGAATTCGATCTGTGTAACTGCCGAATGAGTCAACGTTCCGGTTTTATCAAAAATGATCGTCTTAATTCTGGCCAGTTCTGCGATTATTGATGAATTCTTCAGATAGAAACCTTTACGGGCAAAAATTCGCAGGGTATTACCTAAAGTGAAAGGGATAGATAAGGCCAGGGCACAAGGGCAAGCTATCACCAGTACCGCTGTGAAAGCAGCGAGCGCCCGCAAACCATCGCGCGGTAACCAGATAAGAAAAGTCAGCATAGCAATGACCAGAACAGCATAGGTGAAATAATGACCGACGGAATTGGCCAGATTGCTAATCTGATCTGTTCCCGAAGGTTTTTTATATGCGGATGTATTCCATAATTGGGTGAGATAACTTTGAGCGACTTCTT
>CAYSHN010000004.1:15632-25178 GCA_964430815.1 uncultured Calditrichota bacterium
TTCAATTGTATTGCCGATTTGCCTGCCCCCGGCATATAGTAAATCTCCCTGCTGTTTTTCCACCGGAATCGACTCACCGTTGACAAAACTGTAATCGATCAAAGTCCTTTTACTGATCAATAGTGAATCCACTGGAATTAATTCCTGATGACGAATCAATAACCGGTCTGCCGGGCGTAATCTTTCGATAGGAACCATCAACTCGGCGTGGTCTTCTTTTTTAGTAACCGATAGGGGGAAATAAGAGCGAAAGTCCCGCTCAAAGGACAAGGTATCGTAAGTTTTTTTTTGAAAAAGTTTACCGATTAATAAGAAAAAAACCAGACCGGAAAATGAATCCAGATAACCCGGCTGCAGGTTATAGCTGATCTCATACAGGCTTCTTAAAAATAACGATATGATTCCCAGAGATATGGGCACATCCATATTTACTATTTTTTGTTTAAGTCCCTGCCAGGCAGATTTAAAATAATCAGTAGCACAGTAAAAAAATACAGGCAGGGACAAAATGATATTGATGATGCTGAAGAACAGAGTGAAAGTCTGATCAGATAATCCACCTTTGGCCAGATATTCCGGCAAACTGAGCAGCATGATATTGCCGAAAGAAAAACCGGCAATACCGATTTTCATATATAATTCAAAGTCCGTTTTATTCTTTACCCGTTGATGTAAACTGGCCAAATTTATTTCGGGTTCATATCCGCAGGACGACAGTAATTCAACCAGGCTGCGCAGTGTAATCATGTTTGTATTATAGTGAATGGTAACTTCCTTGCGGATAAAATTAACAGTGGAGGCTTGGATACCAGGGTGGAGACGATACAGATTCTCCAGCAACCAGATACAGGAACTGCAGTGGATGGAAGGTATCTTGAACTGAATACGAGTTGTTTTACCATCACTGAAGGATATTAATTGTTTGATCAGAACAGGATCATCAAGGTAAGCGAATCTTATATCAGAAACTACCTCAGCAGGTTGGATACCCGGATTCGGATTAAGGGCATAATAAAAGTCCAAATCCTTTTCAGAGAGCAGTTGATAGACTAACAGACAGCCGCGGCAACAAAAGACCTTTTCGCCAGAAGCAATATTGGTGGTTGAACATATTTGGCCGCAATGATAACAATAGGTGTGGACGGAGGTATTCATTATTTTATTTACCGCTAAAGTTTTACGGTAACCAATAGAAATGATGCCAGTCCAGAGCATCAATACCGCGCAGTATGGTTAAAACAGCAAAAACAATAAGCAGGACGGCAGCCAGGTGGTATATCCGTTGACGCCAGCGTATAGAGATCAGTTCGGTAGAAATGCCCAGACTGAGTAAAGCCGGAACAGTACCCAGGCCAAAAATCAACATAGTGATCATACCCCCCAGAGGACTCTGGGTTGCTACTGCTTTAGCACCTGCCGCATAAACCAGTCCGCAGGGGATAAAGCCCAGGATCATACCCAATATAAACATATTTTTTGGTCTCAGATTTTTATATAAACTGGATATGATTTTTTTAAAAATACTTACTCCGGGGAAAAAATCGGTCGAAGACCAACCTGGCCATAATCCCGCAAAAGTAAGGCCCATAATCAGCATAATTATACCGGCCAATAATTCCAGTGCCCCCTGTAAATTTTTTATAGCCAGTATTAAACCCAGGGTGCTGCCCACTAGACCAAAAATCTCACCGAGAATCATATAGGTAAAAATTCTGCCGCTATTATATAAAAGATGAGCCCGCCACCTTAGCCATTTGCCGGCAAGTGCTGTTGAATCTGGATTGTGCAGATTCGCACTATAGGCCAGTACAAAACCACTACACATGCCGAGACAGTGACTGAATCCGCCCAAGAGTCCCAGGAATAGGATCGATATATATTCAGCTATCATGATTAGTACTCCAATCAAATATAAATGTTACAGAAGTAAAACAAAATATCTGAATAATTATCCTTAAAAATTATTGGATAAATTTTGATGAATAATTAAATTCAACCAATATAGCTTCTAAACTATTGGTGAGGTATCTCATGTATTGCGGGAAGATCGGATTAGGGCTGCTGCTTCTGTTTATGTACTCCGGCTGCCGGCAGGAAATGAAATTACCGGTTGGTTTTGAAGCAGAAGTGCAAAAGATCAAATCGAGTTATGCTCCCGATAGCCGGACAAAGGTTTTTGATGTTGTATGCTCCCCGGGGGGAAAATACTGGTTGATCAATGCCGAGACAACCGAGCAGGCGGCTAAAGATGTCTTAGAAACTGTGATCCTGAAATACTTTAAGGCTGTTGAGGTACGGACCAATATTCAGTTACTTCCTCAGGTGGAACTGCAGGATTCGGTGTGGGCACTGTTGACGTTAAGCGTCGGCAATATTAAAAAATCACCAGATCATGTGGCCGAATTAATCGATCAGGTCTTGATGGGCAATGAGGTGAAAATATTGAAAAGGCAAGCTGGCTGGTATCTGATACAGGCTCCTTATGAATATCTGGGTTGGATAACCCGGGGCTCGCTGCTGCGGACTGATAAACAGGGTCTCGACAACTGGCAGCAACAGCAGCTGGTTATACTGGATGTCAATTACACGCAGGTCTATTCGAAACCCGATATTGGCAGTCAGGTTGTTTGTGATGTAGTGCTGGGATGCATTTTGGCCCAAACGGGTAAACAAGGATCCTGGTTGATGGTCAAATTACCGGATGGTCGGGGAGGGTATGCCGAGGCCAGGTATTTTAAAGCATATAAAAAACCGGATCATAATTATTTGCCCCGCAGAGAAAATATTTCGGCCCGGGCCTTGAAGATGCTGGGAATACCTTATTTATGGGGTGGAAATTCGATCAAAGGTTTTGACTGTTCCGGATTTTCCGGGACGGTTTTTGCCAGTGAAGGCTACCGTTTACCACGGGATGCCAATATGCAGGTATTGTTAGGGGAAGAAATCACCCCTGATTCCACCTTCAGCAATATTTATCCGGCAGATTTGCTGTTCTTCGGCAGGGAACAAAAAATAACCCATGTGGCTATATCACTAGGTGGGTATGATTTCATCCATTCCGCTTCACCAAGTTATGTGCGGATCAATAGTCTTAATGAAAAAAATAAACTCTATGATGAATTTGAAAAAAAGAGATTAAAGGTGATTAAGCGGATTATCAAAAAATGAGGTAGGATCATGAAGCGCAAGGATTTTTTAAACCTGACCAGCAAATCCATATTGGGCATGGGATTTCTGGTCAATTACCCGATCAAAGGTCATGCTTATAACAATGTCAGAGCTTATGAATTGGCTGGAGGGGCTATGCTTGAAGTAAAGACCAAGCGTCTTTTTTTACAGCACACCTGGACGATTTCCAGAAATTCCAGTGACTATAAAGATAATGTTTTCGTCCGTATCACCAAAGACGGTGTAAGTGGTTATGGGGAAGCCGCCCCGAACGTTCGCTATGGTGAAGATGCTGTTATGACCACCGACCGAATTAATAGCGCCAGGCATCTTTTCGATCAATATGATCTATGGCAATTTACCGAACTAAAGGATGAAATTTTCAAAAGCATCACGGATCAGAACTGTGCCCGCTGTGCATTGGATATCGCGATCATGGACTGGATTGGTAAGAAATTAAATGTACCATTATATAAATTTTTTGGATTGAATAAGGATAAAACTATTGTGACATCCTATTCCATCGGTATTGATACCCTGGACATGATCAGGCAAAAAATCAGCGAAGCTGAATCCTATCCGGTCTTAAAAATAAAAGTAGGAAAAGAAAATGATGAACAAATCATGGATACAGTACGCCAGGTTACCGATAAAGTTGTCCGTGTTGATGCCAATGAAGGGTGGAAAACAAAAGAACTGGCTCTGAAAAAGATTAAGTGGTTGAAAACCATGGGTGTGGAATTTGTGGAACAACCGATGCCGGCTGATATGCTGGAAGAAACCAAATGGTTGCGTGAGCGGGTGGATTTGCCCATCATTGCTGATGAGGCAGTTAAAACTGCGGCTGATATACCTAAATTGGCAACTGCCTATGATGGCATTAATATTAAATTGATGAAGGCAGGGGGTATCCAGGAAGCCATGCGCATGATCCAGCTGGCTAAAGCCATGAATCTCAAAATTATGCTGGGTTGCATGATTGAAAGTTCGATCGCCATTGCTGCCGCCGCCCATCTGACCCCGTTGGTTGACTGGGCTGATCTTGATGGTAACCTGCTATTGCGGGAAGATCCCTTCAGCGGGCTGAAAGTTGAAAAGGGGAAAATTATTTTAAATGATCAAGCCGGTTTAGGGATAAGCGGCGATTTCTAACTTAAATAGTATTCAACTATTTTACCACGGCCAGCCAGTTTTCAGGTACCGGTCTGCTGCCCTTAAAAATATTGAAAAATTCATCTTGCAGATGTTTAGTAATCTTGCCTCGCTCACCGGATCCTATTTTTATTTTATCAATTGAACGAATTGGTGTAATTTCTGCTGCAGTGCCGGTAAAAAATACTTCATCGGCAATATAAAGCATTTCGCGGGGTAACATCATCTCCCGCAATTCATAACCCAACTCCTGGCATAAATGGATCACCGAATTACGGGTCACACCCGTTAGAATCGCAGCACTGATCGGTGGGGTATAGATAATACCATCACGAACAACAAATATATTTTCACCGCTGCCTTCGGAGACATATCCATTTTTATCGAGAGCAATGCCCTCGCTATAGCCGTTAACGATAGCCTCCATTTTGATCAACTGTGAATTCATATAATTAGCAGCGCATTTGGCCAAGGCAGGCAGTGTATTAGGAGCAGAACGGTTCCAGGAAGCGAAACATACATCTACCCCTTTTTGCAGAGCTTCAGGGCCGAGATAGGCGCCCCATTCCCAGGTCGCAATATAAGTCTCCAGAGGATTGTCGAAGGCACTGACCCCGAAGGAACCAAAGCCGCGAAAAATTACCGGTCTTAAATAACAGGCAGTAAATTTATTTTTTTTAACTGTGTCAATCGCTGCCTGACACAATTCTTCAAGACTATATTTCACATCCATTCTGTAGATCTGGGCCGAGTCCTTAAGGCGTCTCATATGATCATGTAAACGAAAAACTGCCGATCCCAGATGGGTCTGATAAACCCGGATTCCCTCAAAAACTGCAGAACCGTAATGTATGACATGTGACATTACGTGAACATGCGCATCTTCCCAACGAATAAATTTCCCGTTGTGCCAGACAAAAGCGCCAAATTTATCTGCCATTTCTGCCTCTGATTTAACAGTGATATGACAATTATTTCAATATTTTAGTATACTCACTCCGTAAATATTAAGCAAGATTTTTCTCAGAACTAAAATCTATACTACCCACAATCTCGGGGCCAGTATTCCTGTCAGGCTCAAGGGAGTTAAAAGGCATGACCTGTAATTATAGAAAAGAATAAACGGTAAATTATCTTTTTCTGCTGAACAGGGATAGTATCGTTTGTAAAGTTTTTATCAGGGCACCGAGCGAAGACGCGATTTCTACAGCAGGCCGTTTAATCCCGTGGGAAATTCTTCTCTCGATATCGACAATATCATCCACCGCGTTTTGAATCTGCGTACCAGTCCTGGCAATTTGGTTGGTAATCTGATTCACATCATTGAGGATATTAGGCAGGTTTTTATTTATTCCTTCGACTAGATTGGATATTTTTGATAGAGTGGAACGCACCTGCAATACGGTAGGAATCAGCAAGAGTGTAAGCATACTCAATACCAGCAAGAAAATAACAAGCGCAATCTCCCAGACCATAACTACTCCTAATGTGAATTATACCAATGAACAGGCCTATTTACGGGACGATCTTTTACGGGGTGCTTCAACTGGTGGTTCTTGCGCAGCATCAGCATCACTCTGGGTTACAGACGGTTCTTCCATCTTTTCTTTATTCAGTTTTTCTATAATTTTCTGCTTCCCTTCTTCGAATGTTTCCTTGGCATTTTCCAGGTCGACTCTTAATTTATCGACCAATTTTTCCGTTTCATCGCTGATTTCCTGGCGAAGTTCACGTCCGGTTTTGGGAGCAAATAAAATTCCCGCTACCGCGCCAATTATACCACCAAATAAAAGTCCTTTAAAAAAACTGTCATTACGCTCGGCCATTAGAGCCTCCCTTGATTTATATATTTGATAATCGAACAAAATTTCATATTTTTAAAATAAAAATAAATAAAATTAAATACAAATTGAAATACCATTTTTAATCTATGAATCAGCTTAATTGGCGGATTTTTAGAGTTTTCCTTATTCCTGGCCTCTTGATTCAGACCATGACCTCGGTAACACTGGCCCAATTACCTGATTTTTCCGGTTATTTTGAAAAAATACCTGCTCTTAACCCGGAACACGGTTATAAGGCTTCAGCTGAATTGTATGATATCCTCAGTTACGAACTTAACCTGACCATCCAACCAAACCCTTTCCTGGTGCAGGGGAGTGTAACAATTCGTCTGATTCTCCCTGAAGGAGCTTTGGATCACTTAACCTTTGACCTGGAAGGTTTGCAGGTAGATTCGGTATTCCAGGACGGCCTCCCGGTCAATTTTAATTTGACCAGTGACGAATTAATTGTTACCCCTTTGAATACTCTGGCATCAGGAGATTCGGGGACTTTTGTAATATTTTATCAGGGCACACCGCAATACGGCTTGTACCGGCGTCAGAATTCTGCGGGAGATACTGTGATCTATTCACACAGTGAGCCCTATGATGCCCACTTCTGGTTCCCCTGTAATGACGATCCAAATGACAAGGCAACATTGCTCCTGTCGGTCGGCATGCCTTCATCATATGTAATAGTTAGCAATGGACAGAGGGCCGGAAATTATCCCGAGACCCCGGGCTGGCAGCGTACTGTCTGGGTAGAAAACTATCCTATTGCCACTTATCTCATCTCGGTGGCGGCAGCACCTTATCAGGTCATTGAGCAGAATTGGTCTTTTGCTAATACAAGTATGCCGGTCAATTATTATGTTTACCCGGCGGATACCGATCGTGGTTTAGCAGTTGTTACCGAGACGGTCTCCATGTTGTCTTTTTATAGTGAATATATCGGCTTGTATCCTTTTAGCGCAGAGAAATACGCCATGGTTGAAGTTCCGTTTACCGAAGCAAGGGGAATGGAAAATCAGACGGTGACGACGATGCGCGATCAGGCCATGGATGATTTTACAGTCATCGCCCATGAACTGGCGCACCAATGGTGGGGGGACGCTGTGACACCGGTTTCTTTTGCGGATATCTGGTTAAATGAAGGTTTTGCCAGTTATTTTGATGTCCTTTATACTGAATATGCTGCCGGCGAAAGTGCTTTTCTGCAACGAATGAATGATTACAAAGGTCTTATCTTTCAGGATAGATCCCTCACTTATCCGGTTTATAATCCACCAGCGGAGTACTTATTTGGGCGGTCTGTTTATTTTAAAGGGGCCTGGATTTTACATATGCTGCGGTCAAAAGTGGGTGACGAGTTATTTAGAACTATATGCCGGAATTATTTTCAGCAATATAAATATGAAAATGTTACCACCGCTGACTTTATACAAATATGTGAGTTAACCAGTCAGACTTCACTGCAATCCTTTTTTGATCAATGGTTAAACTATGGTGGTATACCAGATCTTTATCTTACCTGGCAGCAGGATCGACAGATGGTGTCACTAACCCTGCAACAAATGCAACCGGGCATTGTTTATGATCTGAGTCTGGAAATATTCATTCAGGGTTTTTCACGTGATAGCCTGATTACCGTAACATGCAATAATCCATTTGCCGAGTTTCAAATCCCCTTTACGGATCAAGTTCAGGTAGTGATACTGGATCCTGAGAAGAAAGTATTACAAACCAACAATACACCGGCCTACTATCATTCCAGGCATACAGCACTGGTTGCGATTTATCCTAATCCAATACAAAGGCAAGCCTCGATTATATACCAGACAGATCGAATCCAGCATTATAGTATTGAGATCTGGAACATACTGGGAGAAAGAGTAATGATGCTGAAGAATGAAAAGCAAATCAGCGGTTTACATCGTTATGTTTGGGATAAAATTGATCTGGCTACAGGTACTTATTTCTGTGTATTGCGTAGCGCTGATCATTTAACGGTGAAGAAAATAATGATTCTTAAATAAATTTATGGGCATACCTCTATAAAATTTTTTTATATCGGCAAAACTTATCCCGCAGGTTTACATTTTTTATTGATTAATTCGCTACATAATTGTTCGACGTTGTTTATCATTTCTTCAACTGAAAAATTATCGATGATGTGCTGACGGGCCATTCGGCCTAACTTCTGCTGTAAACTAATTGATTCCAAAATCTGGATGGCCTTCACAGTAACCGCAGTGGTATCATTGAAAGGAAGAACTAGACCCTGGTCTATTGACGGTATTAATTCTTTTACCCCACCAACATCAAAGCTTATCACGGGTTTACCTGCTAACATTGCTTCCATGATAACATTGGGTAGGCCTTCCTTCTGAGAGGTCAATAATACTAGATCACAAATCGAATATAATTCCATTACTTCTTGCTGAGCACCGAGTAAGTGGATTTGCCGGTCTATTTGCATTTGACCGGCCTGAGTTAGTATTTCCTGCCGCAAAGGTCCATCTCCCACCAGGATAAATCGGGCTGGTGGAATTCTTTTCAGAATTCGGGCAGCAATATCTAAAAATTTATCCGGCTGTTTCTGGGTAACCAATCGGCCAAAAAAGCCTATAATTGGACGCTGTTCGGGCAGATTGTATTTGTGTAAAATTGCAGGACGGTTAAAATCAATCTGCTGACCGGTATCGATTCCGTTGTGAATGACCCTGATAAAAGAATCATCTAACCAGCCATAGGACAGATACCTGTCTTTAATAGCCTGGGTATTAGTCAGGATGATATCCACGAACATTTTATAGGTCCGGCGATAAATCCAACTGTTGCGCAAAATGGGCAAACCATTACGGGCAATCAGCAGCGGAACTCCGCTTAATCTTTTAGCGCTGCCGGCTAAGCGTACATCTTTATTGAAATTGGCGATGATAATATCGATCTGGTGTTGTTTGAAAAAACGGGTTAGTCTGAGAATATTTTCTAATCCAAAATCACTGTGAATCTTCAGCGCGAGCAATGCTAAATCTGCCTGTTGGCAATTTTGCAGAAAGAGTGAATTCGGCTGACCGCAGCAATAACAACGATGCCCCTTTTGTTGAAGTCTACTGGCGGTAGTCAACATCCATTTTTCGCCACCACCCCATACTGAAGGTGCTATACTGTTGATAAAAAAGAAATTCATACGGCAAATTGCAGTTCATACAGATGCTTATACCGTTCGGAGCGCTGTAATAGTTCCTGATGGGTACCCTGGTCGGTGATCTGACCCTCTTCTAGTACAATTATTTGATCAGACTTTATTATAGTGGAGAGGCGATGTGCTATCAAAAAGACTGTGCGTTCATGCATCAGGTTATCTATAGCTTCCTGGATCAGGCGCTCGGATTCGGAA
>CAYSHN010000005.1:0-25144 GCA_964430815.1 uncultured Calditrichota bacterium
CTCGGAGTGGAAGTTGAAATCATCTCAGCCCAGAAGGAGTTCTTTGCTGCGCTTAAGGGAATTAAAGATCCCGAAGAAAAACGTGAAGCCGTTACCCAAACCTTTTATCGACGGATATTTGGAAATATTGTCAAGAAAAGCGGAGCAAAGTATTTACTGCAGGGTACGATTTTAACTGATGTGGATGAAACAGTAGCTGGTATCAAGCGTCAGCATAATGTTTTCGAACAACTGGGCATCGATCCGCAGAAAACATTTGGTTACCGTATTATTGAACCTTTGATACAATTACGTAAGGATGGGGTGAGAAAAGTAGGTAAAGCACTGGGACTCCCGGCAGAACTTTTTGAACGAATTCCTTTTCCGGGTCCAGCACTCGCCGCTCGGGTAATTGGTGAAATCACTCCGGAAAGAATCGAAACGGTACGCAAAGCAACAGTGGTGGTTGAACGATTACTAAAAGGAAGTGGTGCTTTTCAGTACCTGGCCATACTTCATGAAGATCGGGTGACGGGCATGCGTGATGGAAAACGTGATTTTGGTCAACAAATTGAAATCCGCTGCTGGGAAAGTATTGATGCCCGTTCGGCAACACCAACCCGGCTTTCATTTGTTACCCTGGAACAGTTAGCCCGGGAAATTATTAATGAAGTACCTGGTGTGGTAAGTGTCACGTACAATATTGCGTCTAAACCCCCATCAACCATTGAGGCCATATAATGCTATCAGCTAGCAATTGGATAAACGAGATTGATTAATTTTTTTTAATATGCAGGAATATTTCCTGGTAAAAAATAAAAGGAGGAACAAATATGACCATCAGTCTGCCTGATCTGCCTTACCCCGTTCAAGCTTTGGAACCCTATATAAGTGAAAAAACTATTCAGTTCCATCATGGCAAGCATCATAAAACTTATGTGGACAATACATTAAAACTAGTAGCAGGAACTGAACTGCAGAATGCAGCACTAGAGGAGATTATAAAAAAAACAGTAAAAGATGACAAAAAGAAAACTATCTTTAACAATGCAGCACAGGTTTGGAATCATTCATTTTACTGGACTTGTTTGAAACCGGCTGGTGGTGGAAAACCATCCGGAAAGATTGCAGAATTAATTCAACGTAGTTTTGGGGCTTATGATAAATTTGTCGAACAGTTTAAAAATGCAGGTCTGACCCAATTTGGCAGTGGTTGGGCCTGGCTGGTTCTACATAACAAAAAATTGGAAATTCATAAAACCGCTAATGCTGATACCCCACTTACTTTTGGATGTACACCTTTGTTAACCATGGATGTCTGGGAACATGCTTATTATCTTGATTATCAAAATCGCCGAGCCGATTATATATCTGCTTTTATAGAGCACATGATTAATTGGGAGTTTGTAAACGCGCAACTTCCTTAAAAAATGTTAAGCAGCATATAATGATAATAATGATTAACGAAGTAAAAAATAGTTTTGGAGAATTGATCTAATTTTTACTATCTAGCCGTTCTAAGTGAACGGAGTGAACGGTTCTTTTTGTAATTTTCGAAATATATTAAACTTTCTGTATCTAAATAAATACAGCTTAACCCACTTGAGGCCAAGCGGATTTTATGGGTATGAATAAGTATAGACAGAATAATTTTAACTCTGTACTATTTATTCTTGGCAAAGTCAACCTTATCTTTGTGCGCAACTTTAATTGGGTTCATTGATGCAGAATACTTTTCGGTTGTATTTTGCATCCCCACAGTAGATTTAATACTATCGAATGTTGAAAGAACAATCGATAACAAAAAGACGCTAACAAAGAATATACCTAGCACCTTTTTCATATTTTAACCTCTTTCAATCTTTCGGTTTTGGAACTGGCGGCGGCGGAATCGGCGGCGTAGAAGCAAATTGCGGCGTATTCGAATATTTGCTGACACTGATCTCAAAATTATTAGATAAAAGTGATAAAAAAACAACCACTAAAAATAGAGCTGTTGCAACAATCCACCACTTCTTCATGATATTCTCCTTTGTAAATGCGGTGATTAATATATTTAAGTAAGTTAGTTTATTCCGCAAAACAGAATACTATAAAATTCCTCACTGATCTTTAAGAAATTTTACCAGTAATTCACTCCAATAGACACAATATTTAGGGTATGAGAAACAGGATAAGAGGTATGATGATTAATTTCTAGAGTACACTAATTGTTTGAATATATAAACTCTTGATCACCATGCCTTTATTTGTATTTCCCCAAACCTTACGGATAATATATTAATAATTTTTACAAAATCAAGTTTTTTTTGATGTTATCTAAGTGAATTGATCATTTCAAGTATTACTGCTTTAATCCGGTCCAAGCGAAGGTTTTTTTGGGCTGAAACAAACAGAGCTTCAGGATAGAGCATTCTTACTTTAGGTAATATGTTATTATTACTTATTTTGTCTACTTTATTCATTATTAAAATTATTGGTTTTTCGTTGATTTTTAATTCGCCTAAAATTTCGTTTACGACATGGATATGTTCATTGAAATTTTCATTACTGACATCGACTACATGTAACAGTATATCAGCATCAATCGTCTGGGCCAGAGTTGTTTTAAATGAAGCGATCAGGGTCGGTGGCAATTTACGTATAAAACCGACAGTATCAGAAAGTAAAACAATTTTACCAAAATCAAGATTCAATCTCCTGACGGTAGTATCCAGAGTAGCAAATAATTTATCTTCAACCAGAGTATCTGCTTTGGTTAAAGCATTCATTAAAGTTGATTTACCGGCATTGGTATAACCGATTATAGCGACATTAATATTTGCTTTTGCTTTCTTTCTTTGAGTACGATCCTGTTCTTCGATTTTATCCAATTCATGTTTCAAGTTGGCCAAACGCCGGCGGATCAACCGACGGTCGGTTTCCAACTGTGTCTCGCCGGGGCCTTTGGTACCAATTCCTCCCACCTGCCTGGAAAGATGGGACCACTGTCGGGTCAACCGGGACAAATAATAACTCAACTGAGCCATCTCGACCTGTAATTTAGCTTCACGGGTTCGGGCATGGGCAGCAAAAATGTCCAATATCAGTGCTGTCCGATCAATAACTTTTGCTTCAATCAGTTGCTCAAGATTCTTAATCTGGGTAGATGATAATTCGTTATCAAAAATGATTAAATCAATTTTTTGATCGATGACCCGACCAGCGATCTCGGCGGCTTTTCCCTTACCTATGTAAAATGCAGGATCTAATTGCGGCCTCTGTTGTATGATCCGATCCACAATACGTGCCCCGGCAGTCTCGGCCAGAGCCGCTAATTCGTCTAGATTAACTTCTACCTGCCATTGTTTTTCAGATACAGTCACCACACCAATAAGAATACATCTTTCGGCTTGAGGAGCGGTTAGGTAAAATTGAGGTTTGGACATTTTAAATTATAAATCTCCTTAAGATTTAGCAGCTGATTTAAAAATTTTAGTTCCTTCTATTGATTTTATCAGAGCAATTTCTATAAATAACGTTATTATAACCAAAAGAATCAATACGTTAAATAACTCAATTCCGGAACGATGTTCCCTGATAATTTTGACCAGATCATCATCTTCATGGATTAAATTGCCATTGGGTAATCCCTTAATCAGGCGCTGCAGATCAATGTAAGGCGGAATCAAACTCCGCGTTCCGGCATTGACTGAAATCGTTGATAATTCATTCGATTCGGTTAACAATTTATAATTTCCGGGAACCTGTATGGAATAACGATCCAGTACAATTCCACCGCTGTTTAGAGCAGATATAATTTTTATTTTATCGCCATCAGCGGATTTTATGAATAATTCTCTATAATTTTCGGGTAGTTTAAGTCGAAAGGTTACTGGTTGACCGATGGTCAGGGATTGATTGAGTTGATCGACGTTGGTTGCGCCCAGTAAAAGTATTCTCAATAATAAAGGTAAAAAAGTACCTTTATATTGGAAATCAGTCCATGAATCATCAATATAACTGCAAATTAAGAAAACAGATCGCTGGTTATCAGATACATTCAGTATAAATGGGTCTCCTGTATTAAAGGAAATTAGAATGTCACTATTTGCTCCGGGGATTACTTTGAAATATTTACTGAAAACAGGATTGGACAGATCGGTGGCAGCATTTCTGAAAATATCTGAAAAAATGGGTTGCTGCCAATCACCGGGTTTTAGACTATAATATTCACCAGTTGGACTCGCTTCTTTACGTTCACTGATATAAAAATCCAAGTCAAGTTTATCACAGATTTGATTGAATTCAGAAAGGTCAATCCGGTCACCAGGCATGAGAATTAAACTACCACCCTGATCCAAGAAAGTTTTTAAGCGGTTCAGCAATACGGCGGGAATAGTAGATAAATTACTTAAGAATAGTACTTGAAACTGTTCGAATCTTTTTCCAGCCCAGGAAGTGTATTTCTCACGGGTAAACCGTATGTTTGTATTCATTTCTATTGAATTAAAAGCAGCTGCGAGATAAGGTGATATTTTCTCATCGACGAAAAGAACCTGGATCGAATCCGGTAAAGTAAGGGCAAAGTAATAGCGATTATCACCAGCCAGGTCGTCATCACTTAGTTCTACGTAACCCTCCAGTTTAGGACTTGCTTTTAACTGACAAGCAAGAGCAATGTTTTTTCTCTCCAAGGCCTGCAGATTAAATTTTTGATAAGCAATCCGTTGGTTATCTATAAAAAGATGCAGTTCAGTATTATCATTTGGAAAAGGGGATGAATTGTGCACGCTAACATCCAGGTTCAGCGTTTTACCAACTTCAAAAATCTTATTTTTAATCAGCAGAGTATCGATGCTGACATTGTTTATTTTTTGGTCGAAGATATTTATCAGATATATTTGTATTTCCTTTATTTGCTCCAGGGCGGATTTAAAAGCGGGGTCATGGAATTGGAAATCGGAGATGATAAAAAGATCACGATTATAATTTGGATTGGCTTGAAAATATTCCTGGGCAATTTTCAGGGGATACCGCCAGTTTGCACCACTGTAAGAAAATGGTAACTCCGCCAGCTGAACGGAATCAGATAATATCTTTTCAGGCTGCTGAGCTGGGAAAATCAGTACGTTATCATTTTCATTAAACTGGCTGCGGATCATCGTAATTTTTTCTTTGGCCCGCTTGAATCTACTGCCTGCTTTATCGTAAGCTTGCATATTTATTCCGTTGTCAAGAATTATAACCACTGTCCGGCCCGCTGCAGAGCCAGCTATAACGGATTTTGACTTTAAAGCAGGTCGGGCAAAGGCAAAGACCAGGAATAGAATAATCAGGCTGCGCAGGAGGATCAAAAGAATCTGATAAATCTTAATTTTTTTAATTCTCTTTTCTTCAATTGTTTTTAAAAAACGCAGAGTACTGAATTTAATTTTAATTCGATTCTGCCGGTTTATTAAATGAATAAGCAATGGAATAGCCACTGCCAGCAGGGTGATTAAGATCCCGCCGTTTAAGAATGAAAACATATTTATATGATTGGCCTTACGCTTTTAATTATATTAATATAATAACGATTTAGAACAGAGTATTCCAATAAATCTTGTTGGATTATTAAGGTCATCTTACTCGATTGGATTGATGCAATTTAAACTTGTTTAAGTATTGAGAAGCTCTTATTTTGACATTAATGGTGATATCCCAGGGGATAAAAAAACAAAGTAAAAATTATAATTTAAAGCCGATCGAGATTTCAGGATTTTTAAACAGCAATTAACATGATACAATTTTTTAATGTCACCCTCAGCATTAACAATAGGTTGATTCTGAATCATATAACCTTCCAGATTACTAAAGGGGAATTCGTCTATTTAATTGGACCTAGTGGAGCAGGCAAATCAACGATCCTGCGCCTGATTCATTTTAGCACTTTACCTGATTCTGGTACAGTTTTGGTCAATCAATTCAGTTCAGCAAAAATAAAACGTAGGAAAATACCCTACCTGCGGCGCGGGATAGGTTTTATATTTCAGGACTTTAAACTATTGCCAGATCGAAATGTATTTGATAATGTGGCTTTTGCCCTGCGGGTTATTAACGCTCCGGCGGCTGAAATCAGTAAAAAGGTGTTACGGGTTTTAGCAGAAATGGGACTTGGCCATAAACGTAATGCTTATCCCACGGAATTATCAGGTGGTGAACAGCAAAAAGTTGCCATTGCCCGGGCGGTAGTTAATGAACCATTTGTCTTGCTGGCTGATGAGCCAACCGGCAATCTGGATCCAAAATCCGCGGCAGAGATTTTGAAAACTTTGGAGTCGATAAACATTCGTGGTACAGCTGTATTGATGGCCACGCACAATTATGCTTTAATTAAAGAATTTTCCCATAGAACACTTAGTATTGAAAATGGTGAATTGAAAAAGAATGAGCCTTTATTTTAGTATTCTTGAAGGAATACGAGGATTTTCAAAAGCACGCCTGGCTTCACTGCTATCCCTGTCGTCAATTGCCCTCACTATCTTCTTACTGGGATTATTGCTGAGTTTCAATTTTAACATTAATGTGATCATCAATAATATTCGTGCTAAAATTGATCTGGAAGTCTTTATTAATATTGCAGCCAGCGATGTTGAAATTTCACAATTACAGAATCAAATAAGCCGGGAAAAAGGTGTGGCCAGTGTAAAATTTATAAGTCGTGATCAAGCGGCCGTAAGATATAGAGCAGAAACCGGGCAGGACATCTACCAGATTCTTGAGTATAATCCCTTACCAGCATCATTTATTATTACGCCGGTTGTGGAGTATCGCCAAGCAGTGATGATCGAAATTCTAAAAAAACGTTTAGAAACATATACTCATATCGATGAAGTAATCTATCAAAAACCTTTCCTGGTGGCCCTGGAGCGATACATTCAGCTCGGCAATATAATCATGATAGGTATTAGCGCAGTCATTGTCATTATTGCCATGATCTTGATCCATAATACGATACGATTGACCATCCATGCCCGCAGAAATATTATTGAAATAATGAGACTGGTAGGAGCTACTGAGCGATTTGTACGCAGACCTTTTCTGATCGAAGGAATAATGCAGGGCCTGCTGGGTTCCCTGCTGGCAGCGGGCATCGTGTACTATTTATTACGGGCGATAAAAATTTTTGTATATTCTAATTTACAATTCAACTATGAGTTGTTCCTGGGGTTAATTGTTTTTGGTACTCTGATTGGATTGTTTAGTGCGTGGTTAAGTGTCAGGAAATATTTAAGAAATACGGACTAAATCTGGTACTAAATTTGCATTATAAATGTTAGATTCAGAGATTGGGGAATAAACAGATCAGAGGTAACATTATATTAATAATGAAATTGAGTCAATGTTTATAGGTCAGAATTTGCAATAATGGGGAGTCTGCCATCTTGACTTACCAGATATTAGATACTAAATTTTAAAGTTAGAGATTACCGGACTATTTTTATGAGTTTAGAAATACTCACTGCACGTGAACAGGAAATACTGGAAACAATTATCCATCAATTTCTGCTGACCGGGAATCCGGTTGGATCGCGGACAATTTCAAAAAAACGTAAACAAGAATTAAGTCCTGCTTCGATCCGGAATGTAATGGCAGATCTGGAAGAACGGGGATACCTGAATCATCCCCATACCTCTGCCGGTCGTGTGCCAACCAGCAAAGGATATCGCCATTATGTGGATAACTTGATGAAAATTGTCCAGTTATCCGAGAAAGAAAAAGAGCTGATCCGGGATAATATTGGAAAACTAATGGGGGACGTGGATCTCATATTAGAGAAAACCTCACAGGTTATGGCCAGAATCTCAAATCAACTGGGTTTGATCCTGACTCCAAAATTTGATGATGGAATTCTTGAGAAATTAGATATTATATCGGTCAGTACAGATAAGGTTCTGGTCATTATAAGTATAAAGGATGGAATGGTCAGAACAATCCTTTTAGAAGTAGAACAGCATATACCGGCCGACTTAATAACCAGGACCGTACAGTTACTAAACGAACGATTGTCCGGACTCAAGATCAGAGAAATTAAAAACTCAATTCATCAAAGAGTGAGAGATTTAATTAATGAAAAAACCGGAATCATCCGGTTATTTATAGAATCTGCTGATAAACTCTTTGATTATACACAGTATATAAATATTAAATATACCGGAACTATAAATATTTTATCGAATCCTGAATTTGCGGATATCGTAAAATTCTCGGCGCTGATAGAATTATTAGAAGAAAAAAACATCATTATCCATATGATGGAAAAACGTCATGAACCACCGGGATTAAAAATTACCATCGGTGATGAGAATGAAGAAAAACCGATTCAGGAATGCAGTATTATTACAGCACCCTATACCGTCGGGAATGTGGAAGGTATTGTCGGTGTGATTGGTCCGATGAGAATGGCCTATAAACGTATAATTCCCCTGGTGGATTTTACGGCCAAACTCATTACACAGGTGTTTCATGAAAACAGAGTTTAAAATTGAGTTGAACTATATTTCAGTATAATTAATAACAACTGTAAAGGAGAAATATTTTAATGAAGGATCAGGAATCAGGTATTGCTGCCGGTCAGGTTCAGCAGGAGGCTGAACATGATGCTCAACAGGAATCAAAGGAGCATACCAAAAAAGGGCGGGCTAAGAGATATCTGGATGAGATAAAAAAACTAAAGGCGGAGCAAGAACAATTACAGGATAAATTATTACGCAAAATTGCTGAATTTGATAATTATAAAAAACGAACCGAACGGGATTTTTTCGACCGAATTCAAAATGCCAATGAAAATTTAATCATCCAATTACTACCAGTTGTGGACGATATGGAAAGATTCTTAAATCATTCTGCCCAATCAGCGGAAGAAAATGCCCACTATGTAGCCATTGGTTTAATCTATAAGAAGTTAATTACTACCCTGGAAAAAACAGGTTTACAACCGTTGATTTCCGTCGGTGAAGATTTCGATCCTGAAAAGCACGATGCCTTACTGCAGCAGGAAAGTGATCAATATAGCGGTGGTAAAATAATAGAGGAGCATGTGAAAGGTTATGAACTAAACGGGAAAATCATCCGCCATGCTCAGGTGATTGTGGCCAAATGATAAAAAGGTAAATGTGATAAAAAGATATGACTACGAAACGTGATTTGTATGAAATACTTGGTGTGACGCGGAATGCCACTACTGAAGAAATAAAAAAAGCCTATCGCAAACTGGCCATCCAATTTCATCCTGACCGAAATCCGGGGGATAAAGCCGCTGAAGAAAAATTCAAGGAAATTGCTGAAGCGTATGCCATTTTAAGTGATCCGGATAAAAGGACACGTTATGATCGCTTTGGTCATACGTCAACTTCCGGAGCAGGAGATTTTGGGGGCTTTACCAATATTGAAGATATATTTAGTGCGTTCGGTGATATTTTCGGAGGTGGTTTTGGAGATATTTTCGGTACCTCGACCAGGCACCGGCAGAAAAGAAGCGAAACACGTGGCAGTGATTTACAGATACGATTAAGTTTGACCCTGGAAGAAATTGTTACCGGTGTCACTAAAAAAATCAAGGTGAAAAAACACGTTGTTTGTGAGAATTGTAATGGCACGGGTAATTCACGGAACTCAAAGACCAGCACCTGCCCGGTTTGCCAGGGAAGCGGTGAAATCAGACGGGTAACCCAATCGCTTTTCGGCCAGATGATCAACGTGATTACCTGCTCTAATTGTCATGGCGAGGGCAAGATTGTTGTAAATCCCTGCCCGGATTGCAATGGTCAGGGGAAAGTAGTCGGACATAAAAATATTGAAATTAATATTCCGGCCGGAGTGGCCGCCGGCAATTATATCCCCTTACGCGGAGAAGGAAATGCCGGAACCAGAAATGGTGCGGCAGGTGATCTGATTGTATATATCGAAGAAGAAAAACATCCAATTTTTGAACGGGCCGACAATGATGTGGTAATGGTTTTGCCAATAAGTTTTCCCCAGGCAGCATTGGGAGCCTCCCTGGATATTCCAACTTTGACCGGCGCTGCCCGGATTACTATACCACCCGGCACACAATCCGGGAAAATACTGCGTATGAGAAATAAAGGAATTCCTAATCTGCATGGTGCCGGGATCGGAGATCAGTTAGTCCAAATTCACGTTTATACTCCTACTCATCTGAATACCGAAGAGAAACACAGGATTAAGGATCTGGAAAATTTGGAGAATCTAAAACCTCCCAAGGACCACAATAAGAATATTTTCGAAAAATTTAAGGAAGTTCTGAATCTGTAATCCGCAGTTATGTTTAGTTTAACTCCCACTGAGAAACGTGCCATTATTGTTCTGGTTCTAGTCATTGGCAGTGCCGGCATTGTTCAACTAATCAAACCCATGACGGTTCGAACTGAATTTTATGATTATTCGACGGCCGACAGTGTTTTTCAAAGATTCAGTGAGACAAATTTAAAGCCGGCTAACGATTCCAGTGTCTTAAATAGCAGGCAGGAAAATAGACCCGGTGACCGAAGGGTTACTTCGTTTTTAAATCATAAGAATCAACAGCTACCAGCGCCGGGATCGGTCGATCTTAACCGGGCCTCTATTGCCGAACTGGAACTTTTGCCCCATGTAGGTCCAGCCATGGCCAGACGCATTGTGGCCTTTAGAAAAAGCAATGGAAAATTCAAGTCGGTACAGGATCTGAAAAAGGTTAAAGGAATCGGGGATAAAACATTTGAATTGATTAAACCCTACCTGCAGGAAATAAAGTAATACCTATCAATATTTTATCTTTTTCCGGGTTTTTTATGGGACACCATCGCGGAACGGCTTTTTTTGATCTTCGGCTGAACCAGATGAATTTTTCTTTTGGCTTTTTCTTCCGCCTCTATCTCTTTTTCAGCCTCTACCCAATCGGCAAGATCATGACCATGCTCTCCACCGCGCATCACGAATTTGTGGTAGGCACGCTCGGCAATCTTTTGCAGTTTTGACTCCATTATCTTAATCCTTTCATTTTTCTCTCTATCTAGACTTCTAATTTAAGATTTGATAATCAGCGGTGCAAATTATTATTAGTTTACTGGTTAAGGAAAGTTTATTAAATAGAGAATTATTGGTTTGATGTAAATTATTAATTAATTTTTGTAAATGAAAGAATTATCACGGCAGATAAAAGAATCAGCTCTGAGGTCAGGATTTCAGCTGGCAGGAATTGCACTGGCCAATCAACCGGTTAAGAGTAAATTTCTGGATGACTGGCTGGCCAGACAATACCATGGTACCATGAACTGGATGCAGACTCACCAGGCTGTGCGAAAAAACATCAGGTTATTATTTCCGGGTGTTAAATCTGTAATCTGTGTTGGACACAATTATTATTCTTCCGGCTGCCTGGAGTTCAATAAAAATCTGACCGGGGTTTCATGTTATGCCAGGGGCAAAGATTATCACGCGGTAATAAAAAGAAAGTTAAAAGTCTTATATAATGAGATAGAAAAATTATATCCGGCAGCAAATGGCCGGATCTGTGTAGATTCCGCACCGCTTATGGAAAAAATCTGGGCCGAGTCCGCCGGCCTTGGTTGGCAGGGTAAGCACACCAACCTGATTTCACGCGATCTTGGTTCCTGGTTTTTTCTGGCTGAAATCCTTGTTGATATTGAACTGGTAAGCGATAGTCCGGTCAGAGATTATTGCGGTAAATGTAATGCCTGTCTGAAAGCCTGTCCTACCGGAGCGCTGGTGCAACCATATTTGTTAGATGCCAGCAAATGCATTTCGTATTTGACCATTGAATGCAGGGTTGATCGTTTTCCTGAGTCATTGGCCAAAAAAATGGATAACTGGATCTTTGGTTGTGATATCTGTCAGCAGGTTTGTCCCTGGAATAAATTCAGAAAAATTACCAGCGAACAGGAATATCTGCCGGTGAATTACCAGAAATTTTCAAATCTGGCCGATCTGCTGAATCTACAAGAGATCGAATTCAGGCAGATTTTCAGGAATAGCCCGGTTAAGCGAACTGGATATAAAAGTTTTATGCGTAATGTACAGAATGCGATGGGAAATAGCAGTGCCTGATGATAGAATGTATCTTCTCCCTAAAATTCTGTTATTTCCGCTGATAATACTGATAAGTATCTTAACCAGGCCAGCTGATCCGCAGGCGGCTCAAAGTTATACTTCACGCCGGATTCAGGATATCCCACTCAGCGATTCCACTTATCAGCGTTTACCTGTAGATGCGGCAAGTTTTGGCCAATGGTTACGTCAACTGGTTCTGAAACCGCCAGGATCTCCGGTTTTAAGCTATAAGGGTAAAGTACATAAATCTGCCCGGGACTCTACCGTGGCCGGAGTAATCAACCTTGATATACAGGGCCATAAACATGAACAATGTATGGATATTTTAATAAGACTATATGCTGAATATCTTTGGCAAAATAAATTAGCAGCGGGACTAAATCTGCCTTTGCCAGGAGGAATATGGATCAGCTGGGCGGAATGGCTTTCAGGACTTCGTCCCGAATTTCATGGTTTGCAGGTAAGATTAAAGCCTGCGGCCGTGAGTGATTCATCTTTTCAGAATTATGAAAATTATTTACGTCTGGTCTATAGTGAATCCCATACGCAACAGTTTTATCATGGTTTGAGACGTATTGATCAGCAAGATCTGCAAATTGGTGACTTTATTGTATCACGGGGCAGTAAAAGCCATGCGGTGATGATTGTGGATCTGGCCCGGAATAAACAGGGTCAATTAATAGCCCTGATTGGCCATGGCGACACTCCGGCCTGCGAATTTTACCTTTTGAACTACCGGATAAACAATCCCTGGTTTCCTTTAAACTTTGAGCAGGAAAAATTGCCTTTACCCATTAAACGGATTATGAAATGGAAAGGCCTGCGGCGTTTCATGCAGCGTTAAAATTAAAATAATGCTACGGCAGGTTCAAGCCCTGCTAAGTTATCTTTAAAAATTGTCTGCTATATTCTTCTGATGGGCGGCATGCTATTATTTAATTTGTGCTTTAATCTCGGCCATGTACTTTTGAACCAGTTGCTGTGCTTCTGGTTCAGTTGGTGCTTCAGCCATGATACGAATGATCGGTTCGGTATTTGACTTGCGCAGATGAATCCAGGTCGTGTCAGTATCAATTTTCAATCCGTCCAGGAAATTTATCGGTTGATCGGCATGATCTTTTGCAATTTTTTCCAGAATTTTATCCGGCTGCAAGCCCTCAATATTAATTTTACTTTTTACTATTTTATATTGTGGCAGGGACAGAAACAGATCATGCATCGTTTTACCGGATTCCAGCAGAAATTGCAGCGTTAAGGCTATGGCCAGGGGAGCATCACGTCCTAAATGTAAATCGGGTAATATTACCCCGCCATTACCTTCACCGCCGATCACGGCTTTTTCCTCAGCCATTTTGTCAGCAACGTGTATTTCGCCCACTTTGGTTCGGATGAACCGGCAGTTGTAATAGCGGGCAATATCCTCGGCGGCACGTGAGGTGGACATATTCACTACCACCGGGCCCAGTTTTTTCATCAATACAAATTTTACCGCCAGTGCCAGGGTATATTCTTCGCCAATCGGATTACCAGTGTTATCAATAATAGCACAACGATCCACATCGGGATCTACAGCAAAACCAATATCTGCCCCCTTATTTTTTACCTGTGCACATAATTCACCCAGATTTTCCGGCAACGGTTCAGCAGTATGAGCAAAATGTCCGTTCGCCTCGCCGTTTAACATCTGAACTTCACAACCCAATTCTTTAAGTAATACTGGGATGATCAAACCACCAGCCCCATTGACACAGTCAACGGCCACTTTAAATTTGCGTCGATGGATTTTTTCTGGATCAATTAAGGGTAAATTAAGTAAGGTAATAATATGCCGGCGATTTGCTCCATCATCTGTTGTTTCTTTACCCAGAGCAGTCCAGGTTTTATAAGTAAACTGATTTTTATCGGCAGCCAGATAAAGTCGTTCCGCCTTTGCCGGACTCAAAAACCGGCTATTGTTGTCCATAAATTTTAAACCGTTCCATTCGGGTGGATTATGACTGGCGGTAATCGCAACTCCACCGGCAGCCTGGTGGTACAGGATTTCCATTTGTACGGTAGGAGTGGGTACAATCCCGATATCGATTACTTCACAACCGGTAGCAGCCAGGCAGCCTTTAACCAAGTTGCGGATAAATCCACCGCTGGTACGGGAATCCCCACCGACGATTACTTTTTTACCGTTCAGATAAGTCCCAAAAGCGAGAGTGTATTTCTGAATGACCTGTGGTGTCAGGCTTTCACCTACAATACCCCGAACACCCGAAATGGATACCATTAAAGCCGCCACGCGCTGTATACCTCCATGTTGATTAAGAATTAAAAAATTTAAATTTATGTGGTGATTAATACAAGGGAATATTCAAGAGGTTACCGGTTAAAAAGCAATTCAGTACTGTGACCCACCCCCTACCCCTCCCTGTCAGCCGGTTGGCAGACAGGGAGGGGTAGGGGGTGGGTTGTACGAGACAACCGGAAATGAATCACAATAAAATAATTAGGAGTTTTAATTCATTTTTTTTAGACTTATATATCATTTATCATTAAATCTTAAAATCTTTCGGATACGACTTTTTATTTATTAGTAAAAGGAGAGAAAACAATGAAAAAGTCAAATCTTAGACATCCTATACTTTATATTTACCTGATGATTTTCCCGGCACTGGTTTGGGCACAGAGCGATAAAGATTTACCGGTTCAGTATGAGGAACTGACTTCCTTACAATTCGCCACTGCTCTGCAGCAGGCGGAGCAAACCTGTATCATCCCGCTGGGTATTATTGAAAAACATGGTCCACATCTGCCGCTGGGTACTGATTTATTAAGTGTAAGAGAAGTGGCCAAAGCCGCAGCGAAAAAAGAATACGCTCTGATTTTCCCGTCCTATTTTGTCGGACAAATATACGAAGCCAAACCCCAACCGGGAACGATTGCCTATAGTCCTGATCTGGTCTGGGATTTTTTACAGGGCACCTGTGATGAACTTGCACGTAACGGCATAACGAAGATCATTCTGCTGAACGGCCATGGCGGTAATAATAATTTTTTACAATATTTTTGCCAGATACAGTTAGCCGCACGAAAAGGATATGCTGTATATCTGTTTAATCCCGGCGAGGATCCCGAATTCAGTAAAAAATTCAACAGTATGCATAAAACGGAAGTAGATGGACATGCCGGCGAAGTAGAGACCTCCACGATGCTATTGACCCATCCGGATCTAGTCCACCAGGATATGGCGGCCAGGCAAAGCGGTGCTGATCAGAATCGGCTGGCCACTTTGCCCGATACTTATGTGGGGATCTGGTGGTACGCAAGATTTCCCAATCACTATGCCGGTGATGGCCGGGCCGGTAATAAGGAATTGGGCCAATTACTTTTTGATCATGATGTCAAGCAATTTACCGCCATGATCAAGGCGGTCAAACAGGATACGCTGGTACTAAAGTTACAGGAGCAATTTTTCAGGGAATCTGAGAATCCCTTACAGGCTAAATAAAAATATTTTTCAGAAAAGGTTTAAGCATTACAGCAATTTTGTTTCACGTGCTAAAGTATTATAGTGACTCTAAAAATGGATGAGCAGATGTCCCCAATCGCAGCACAGGATATTCAGGTCATCAACGTAAAAAAATATTTCAAAGAGGTCAAGGCAGTTGATGGTATTGATCTGGAAATCAAGACCGGGGAATTTGTGGCCCTGTTAGGACCTAATGGTGCGGGTAAAACCACCCTAGTGGAGATGATCGAAGGCATCCAGAAACCGGATACCGGTGAAATCCTGATCAGAGGTCAGCACTGGAAAAACAACCAGGATGCACTCCACCGCGTTCTCGGCATCTCTCTGCAGGAAAATTATTTCTTTGATAAACTGACTGTCTTAGAGACGTTGTCTCTCTTTGCCAGTTTTTATGGATTACACGGCCAAAGAATCACTGACATGCTGGAACTAACGGGTTTGCAGGAAAAAAGTAAAGATTATGTAAAAAATCTATCCGGCGGTCAGAGACAAAAACTGGCGCTGGGTATCGCTTTGCTTAACGATGCTCAGATCCTGCTGCTGGACGAACCGACCACCGGGCTAGATCCTGCCTCACGGCGCGAGATCTGGAATATTTTAAACCGCCTGCGCACAGAACGTAATATTTCGCTGATCCTGACTACTCATTATATGGAAGAAGCGGAATTCTTATGTGAGCGGATCATTATCATGGATAAAGGAAAAATATTAGCTCAGGGGACTCTGCAGCAACTGCTAGCGGAAAACAAAAGTCATGAACTTATCGAATTCAGCATAGAACAGGAAGTTAAGGAGGATTACTTTTCGGATTTAGCGGGTGTGCATAAATTTATCTGGGATGAGAAGACGAAGAAAGGGCATTTACTGGTTGAACAAATTGTGACTCAATTGCCGCTTTTTTTAAATCAAATTAAACAACTCAATCTGACCCTTAAAAGCCTGGAATGCCGGCAGATCACTCTGGATGATCTGTTTATTTCCATGACCGGCCGGCATTTAACCCAAATGTGAGATACTGCGGTGAATTTAAATCGCCCTTTAATTCAATTGATCCTGATCCAGTTCAGGGAATTCTACCGTGAACCCGGTATTATTTTCTGGGCGATAGTCTTCCCCATCGTAATGGCCTGGGGACTGGGCATCGCTTTTACGGCCAAGGGTGAATTGATCAAGAATATCGCAGTGGTAGAACATCAGAACAACCAAAATGAGCCATGGCGGGAATTTATTAAAAATGGAAACAGGGTCGAGTCTAAAAAGGATCTGGGTGATCTGATCTATGAGATCAGCAATGATGACCAGAAATTAGGGAAGACCAAATATCGATTTATTATTACCGATTGGAATCAGGCTGTGGTGTTACTGAAAAGAGGGACGGTAGCCCTGATCCTGGAGGAAAACTCCGCCAGGATGCAGTATCATTTCGATCCGGCCAGTGACGAAGCCCGCATGATTTATCTGCAATTATCTGCTCTGATCAATAAGACCACCTTACATATTGATCAGAACCAGATAAAGCCGCTTACCGAGCAGGGAACCAGGTATATTGATTTTTTGTTACCCGGTTTGCTGGCCATGGGGCTGATGTCGTCGATTATGTGGGGTATCAGTTATTCCCTGGTTGAGCAGCGTACCAAGAAACTGTTGCGGCGCATGATTGCCACCCCAATGAAAAAATCCAGTTTCCTGATTTCCCATTTTGTGGGCCGGACCGTTTTATGCGCCGTCGAAGCTTTGCTACTTTATGGCTTTGCCTATTATTATTTTGATATTCCCATACAGGGCAGTATTCCAGCTCTAATTGCTTTATTTATGGCTGGTGTAATCGCTTTCACTGGGATCGCAATTTTTGCCGCCTCCCGCACATCACGTACTGAAATTGCCAACGGCCTGATCAATGCCGTAACCATGCCGATGATGGTGGTTTCGGGAGTATTTTTCAGTTATCATAATTTTCCGGATATAGTCATTCCACTGATCCAGGCGTTACCTTTGACCATGCTGGCCGATGGTATACGAAGTATATTTATCGAAGGTGCCGGATTCAGGGAAGTAACCTCATCGATATTTATCCTTAGCGGCTTGGGTGTTATTTTCTTTGCCATTGGACTAAAAATATATAAATGGTACTGAGTGTATGGCTCATCATACGCTAAAAACAGCCTATTTGCAATTGGCGGAACGATTAAATCGTTTTCCGCAGGGGGCCCCTCCATCAGAATTGCTATTTAAGATTCTCAAAATCTTATTCAGCGAAAAAGAAGCAGCCCTGGTGGCCCTACTGCCGATTAAACCTTTTACGGTCAAAAAAGCCAGCCGGATCTGGAAAATGGATTTAGTGGCGACCCGGAGTATCCTGGATCAACTGGCCAGCCGGGCTTTGCTGGTGGACATTGAACATGACGACGGAGTAGTTTATGCCTTACCGCCACCCATGGCTGGATTTTTTGAATTTTCGATGATGCGGGTACGGGAAGATATCGATCAACAGCTGTTAAGTGAATTATTCTACCAGTATCTGAATGTGGAAGAAGACTTCATCCGCGACCTGTTTACGCGAGGGGAAACCCAATTGGGACGCACCTTTGTTCATGAGCCGTCCTTAGCGGAAGAGAATGCCTTGCACGTGCTGGATTATGAACGGGCCAGTGCTGTGATCAGATCAGCCCAATATATGGCCGTGGGAACATGTTATTGCCGGCATAAGATGCAACATCTGAACAGGGCCTGTGCAGCGCCAATGGATATCTGTATGACTTTTAATAATACGGCCGATGCGCTGAGCAGGCATGGGCATGCCCGCCGGGTGGATAAAGAAGAAGGGTTGGACCTATTACAGCAGGCTTATGAAAACAATCTGGTACAGTTTGGCGAGAATGTGCGAGAAAGGGTGAATTTTATCTGCAATTGCTGCGGCTGTTGTTGTGAAGCGATGATCGCCGCCCGCAGATTTGCCATAATGAATCCGGTTCATACCACTAATTTCATCCCGCAGATCTTCGACGGGGACTGTAATGGTTGCGGCAAGTGCGTGGCCATTTGTCCGGTGGAAGCGATGACCCTGGTAACGGCTAATGATCCCCATCATCCCAAGATGAAAAAAGCGAAACTGGATGAAGAAATTTGTCTGGGCTGCGGGCTTTGTGTGCGGGCCTGTACTAAAAATAATATCACCCTGAAATCAAGACCGCAGCGGGTGATCACGCCGTTGAATGCCACTCACCGCGTCGTAGTTATGGCCATTGAACGGGGCAAATTACAGAATCTGATTTTTGACAACCGCGTGCTATGGAGCCACCGTGCCCTGGCGGCTTTATTGGGTTCGGTATTAAAACTTCCACCAATAAAACAGATAATGGCGTCGGAGCAGGTGAAGTCGATGTATTTGGAGACGATGATTAGAAAGATGGGTTAAAAGGATAAAGAATCACCTTTAAGGTACGCAGGACCTTAAAGGTGGCTAGCTTAACCTCTCTTGATGAAGAATAGCATGGGCAGATCGTGACCTGTCTGCTTAGTCCCTGCGATAATGCAGAAACTTTGAAATCCCCTCTGGAGTGCGATGTCCCCGTTTTAGGCGGGGACGGGATTTGTGGTAATGAGGAAAAAGAGTTGTAACAGGCACCTCCTCGCCCCAAATTAATGCTCACTAGCCACTATCTTCAGATAGTGGATCAGTGATTAATAAAAATAATTCGGCTTTAGCCATAATAAATGATGCCGTAGGCATCAGATGTTTGTAAGAGGCAAGTACACTTCATAAATGGTGCGACCCCCTAGGGATTGAACAAATCTTCTATAAAAATGAAACAGAAGTAAAAAAACAGAAATCTAACAGAATTAAAAGATGGTTTCATTCAAACAAAAATATATTCTTTATGTAATGGTTTTGTTTTTATTTGCCTGTAATCATCCGACAGAGATCAAGAATTATTCTAAAGTTTTTCCAATCATACTCGAATCAGATATCGATTATGCGATAGTCAAGCCGGACGGAACATTATGGACATGGGGAGGTAATTCCACCGGACAACTGGGCAATGGGACAATGATACCAAGTGAAATTCCAAAACAGATACCAACATTAAGAGATATAGTCACTATTGATTTAGTAGAAGGGGCTGTTTACGCAGCTGACAGCAAGGGAAATATTTGGTTTTGGGGATTTATTGGATCTGATTCAGATCCTCAGAACCAAAATATACCCCATAAAATTGAAAATATTGATAAAGTTAAAATACTTCATGCCAGCGCAACCGGTACTTTATTATTTATGAAATGTGACTCTACTTACTGGAGTTATGATATAAAAACTAAAGAAACAAGGATAATCCAGTTATAAAATATTCTTAACAACTATAATGACAAATATTGAGTCTGCCTTTATAATATCCCATATCTTAATATAATATATACTATTTTTTATCTGCATTTGTATATTTAGTAACAATTTATTAATAGTAACGTATAAAAATTCAAGTCAGGTTAAATTCTGGTAACCTTTTTAATTTTGATGTGTCATTAGTAGTAGTGGGAGGATCAATTTAAATGCAGAAAAAAGTAAAGAAACGGCTAATCTGGACCATTGTCATAGCGATTCCGGTCATTATTTTAGCTCTGATCTTATTTTCCGGATCAAATACGAAAGAAAATGGCCGGCGTACGGTAAAAGTGACCAAGGAGAATATTATCGATAAGGCCCTGGCCGTCGGTTCCATCGAGCCGGTGAATGAAATTGATATTAAATCAAAAGTCTCCGGGGTGGTTGGGAAAATATATGCAAATGTCGGTGATTTTGTAAAGGCTGGTGATAACCTGCTGGAAGTTAAACCGGATCCCACCCCCCTGGAAATGGCCCAGGCCAAACGGGACGTAGAAATGGCGGATATCGAAATGGCCACACTGGCTAAAGAATTAGAACGAGATAAACAACTTATGTCCAAAGGATTGATCGCCGAACAGGAATATGAGATGTTAACCCAGAAATATGATGAATCCAAACTACGTCGTCAAATGGCCCTGGAAAGACTGGAATTGATTCAAACGGGAAAGGTCAAGATCGCTGAAACCAGGATTGAGACGGTGGTCAAGGCTCCATTAACCGGTTCTATCCTGGAGAAGAATGTAAACCTGGGCGATCCGGTAGTACCGCTCACCTCTTATCAGCCAGGTACGGCATTGATGCGTATGGCCGATATGACCGATCTCATTTTTAAAGGAACCGTAGATGAAATCGATGTTGGAAAAATAAAAGTGGGTATGTCATGTGAATTGCAGGTAGGCGCCATTCCCGGTCAAAATATCAAAGGACATGTCATCCTGATTTCACTGAAAGCGAAAAAGGAAGATAACACCACGGTTTTTCCGGTAGAAGTCAAGATCGATGAGACCAACAATGCGGTTTTACGTGCCGGATACTCGGCCAATGCACACATTATCATCGCCAGGCGGGATAGCGTACTTTCCATTCCGGAGCGGGTAATAACCTTCCGTAATGATTCAGCCTTTGTCCAGATACGAAAAGGGGAAATGGGTACCGAGGATAAATATATCAAGACCGGTTTGAGTGATGCCATCCTGATCGAAGTGGTCGAAGGACTTAAAGAAGGTGAAGAAGTTCTGGAAAAAGAAGTAAAACCGATTACTTAACCAGTAGTTTATATCCGGAGGTCTACGATATAACATGATTCAGGGAATCGCAAATTTCATTGAATATTTAAAAGAGATTTTTCAACATTTGCTGCAGTACAAAGGCCGCACCGGCATGACCATGTTTGGAATCATCTGGGGAACGATGACGGTTATTCTCTTATTAGCCTTTGGAGTGGGCGTCAAAAAGCAGATGAGCGCCAACATGCACGGTATTGGTGAAGGTCTGGTTATCGTCTGGCCGGGACGGACTAGCATTCCCTTTGAAGGTTACGGCCGCGATCGGCAGATCCGTCTGAATGAAGATGATATCGAAATGATCCGTTCGGAGGTAAAGGATATCATCAGAATAAGTCCGGAGTACAGCAAATGGGGATCGATCATCCGGGTAGGAGATCAAATTAATCGTCCCAATATCACCGGCATCATCCCTGAATATGCTGATATGCGCAGTCTCCGCCCGGAAAATGGCGGGCGCTGGTTAAATGATCTCGACCTGAAATATAAACGGCGGGTAGTTTTTATCGGCAACCGGCTGAGGGATTTTCTCTTTGGTGAGAAGGCCGATGCTATCGGTAAATATGTGTACATAGACGAAATACCGTTTATGGTCATCGGTGTAATGATACCCAAAACGCAGCCTTCTTCTTACAGCCAGCGTGACCAGGACCGGGCTTTTATCCCCATGACTACACATAAATCAATATTCGGTCAGCATTATGTTGATAATTTTGTCTATCAAATCGGGGATCCGACTATTAATGAATCGGTCAGAAAACAGGTATATACCGCAGTGGGGAAGAAGTTTAAATTTGATCCCAATGACAAAGAGACGCTGGGCATCTGGGACACTACTGAGGCGGATAAGTTTATCTTTTACTTTTCTCTTGGGTTTAACATTTTCATGGGTATGATCGGGGTGATCACCCTGATCGTTGGCGGGATCGGCCTGGCCAACATCATGTATGTGGTGGTGCAGGAGCGGACACAAGAGATCGGAATCCTGCGGTCGGTAGGGGCCAAAAGTCGGAACATATTCGGACAATTTATGCTGGAAGCCTTTGTGGTCATTGGCCTTGGGGCCTTTATTGGGTTTGTACTGGCTTTTGGGATTATCCAGTTACTAAATGCCCTGCCAATGAAAGATTTAAAAGAGGCAGTGGGAATTCCGATATTCAACCCGCTGGTGGGGGTGATTACCGTGATTATCTTAGGGAGCATTGGTTTCCTGGCCGGTTATTTTCCAGCCCGGCGGGCGGCAAAAATGAATGTGATCGACTGTTTACGATATTAAAAATTTTCTGTTCGGAGATTATAGCTGATGAATATTCTGATGCTGTTAAGGGAATTTCTTGAGGATATTAAGTCTCAGAAGACACGGGCTTTTCTGACCACGATTGCCATTTCCTGGGGCATTCTGGCGGTAACACTGTTAATGGCCTTCGGTGAGGGATTATCATTTCGCATGAGTGAAGGGTTTTTAAATGCCGGCGACCGGATCATTCGTGTCTACGGCGGTCAGACCACCAAAAAATGGCAGGGATTGCCGGTGGGACGCCGGATCATATTAAAAGAAGAGGATTGCCAGATCATTGAAAAAAATATTCCCCAGGCGGCAGTGGCTGTTCCCGGATTGGGTAGATGGGTTCGCCTGAAAGTCGGTGATAAAGTATCTTCAACTTTTATGGAAGGTGTTTATCCTGATTTTGAATTTCTGCGGCGAATGTATCATGCTGGCGGCGGACGATTCTTAAACGGTAAAGATGTTCAGGAACGAAAACGGGTGGTTTTTCTGGGTGGTGTAATTGCTAAGGAGATTTTCGGGCGGCCCGATCCGATCGGTGAAATCGTAAAGATTGACGGCATACCCTTTACAGTGGTGGGTACCATGCCCAAAAAACTGCAAACCGCCATGAACAACGGACCCGATGATAGTCGGGCGATTATCCCTTTTACTACGTACCAGAGCATTTATGGGGATAAGTATCTTGATGAGATGATTGTCAAACCGGCGCGTGAGGAAGATGGGATGTACGTGGAGCAGGAAATTCGCCGGGTGCTGGGTAAGAAATATCAGTTTGATCCCACAGATGAGCGAGCTGTGCCCATGTGGAATTTTATAGAAAATATACAGCAGAGTGAGAAGATATTCAGAGGAATCAGTATATTTCTGGCCGTGATCGGCTCGATGTCACTGCTGATTGCCGGTGTCGGAGTGGCTAATATCATGTATGTGGTGGCCAAGGAACGTACGCGTGAAATCGGCATCAAACGGGCAGTTGGTGCTAAAAGAAGTTATATAATTTTTCAGTTTATTTTTGAATCCTTGCTGATCTCCTTTATCGGCGGTGCTGTAGGATTATTGGTTTCGGTGGGACTGATCAAACTGATGTGGATGTTTCCGGTTCAGGAAGGGGCTATGGAATTTCTCAGCCGGCCTCTGCTTTCCAATACGGTACTGATCGTTTCCATCAGCTTGCTGGGATTGATCGGTCTGCTGGCTGGACTTTTCCCGGCCCGTAAGGCCGCCAGTGTCGAACCGGTGGAAGCATTACGGTATGAATAACTTCGTGCTTTTTGTTACATGAAGTTCCACGAAGTAGCACGAAGAGCCACAAAGAATAATTAATCAACTCGTCTGGAGCGGACACCGAAATCCACGTTATCCTTCAACCAGTCGAAAAAGAGAGTTTGATTGGCGATATATTTACCGGGAATTAAAATTTTCGGATCTTTCCAGTATACCATTACTTCCGCATCCTGAGTCCAGATTTTTACCCGGGTCCGCCTGACTTTAGTTTGCCAGTCTTTACCGATAACGGCGCCGGTGTAAAGCAGGCGGATGGTGACACTGCGGGCTAGCAGCTCCAGGGGTTTAACCACAATACTGCGGAAATCAGTACGGTTCTCTGCCTGAACATCGGGGATTCCATCACTGAGCATGACAATCGATATCGGTCGCAGTACCAGGTTTTTATTTTTCACGGTCAGAGCAACTTGTTCGAAGAAAGCATTATAATCGGTAAATGGATTAAGGACACTTTTAGGAAAGATTTCGGACAGTTTCTGCCGGATCTCTTCGATGGATTTATGCTGAAAGGTTTGTATGGGATAGAAAGTCTTCGGTTCGTTGGCTTTTGCTCCGCCGATGGAGCTGACATATAACACGTTCGGCACTTCCAGACCGCCGTAACCATTAAGATGGCAGTATAAATAGTAAGCCAGAAAATCAAGGGCATCCTCATAATATTTACTCTTGTTAAACGAACCGCTGATATCCATACCCACAAACATTGACAGCCGCGGTTTCCCAACATCTGAAGCATCACCACAGCCGTCAAACAGGATGACAGTTGATAATAGCAAAGCACATATTTTTATAATTTTAAACATGGTATTTTCTCCCTGACTTTTGTCAAGATTTTTTGCTGCCCTCGCGCTTGCTTTCCTTTTTGGTCAAAACCGTACTGCTCAATATAGTTGGATGTTTGATATCCTCCAGATTTTTAAACGGGATCTCAAAAAGATGATTAGAGGCAATCAGCAATACGCAAAAATTAATTGATGCACCTATCACCTGCAGCGGGGGTAATATAAAGGAGGCAAATATCTCTTCACTCTGATCTTGTAACCAGGACAGATCCGTTTTGATTACTTTCATAAAATCAGCCGAAGATCCGCTATAACGGCTTTTTACCAGATTATTCTGGCTTTCTGTTTTTAATCCTTTACCCTGGATAATGGCCATAATCGTGGGAGTACCATGCGCAGCGAAAAGAACCCAGGAAAGAAGACGGACGCCCAACCAGCAAAGTCCGGCAATAGCTAAAGTCCAGAAAGCACCCAGTTGAAAATTTTCTACATTTTGAGCAAACCATGGTACCAATTAATCCACAAATTCCCGGTAC
>CAYSHN010000006.1:0-25117 GCA_964430815.1 uncultured Calditrichota bacterium
ACCCCGGCATGATCACGCGGATCGACGAAACTGACCTCTATGTCCAGGCGTGATAACTGTTTCTGGAAAAAAGTAAAAGTTCCACCATATATAATTGAGGAGGATAGGATATGATCTCCTGGTCGACAATAAGCCAGCACAGCACTTGAAATTGCAGCCATTCCGGAAGCGAAGGATAAGGCTGATTCTGCATTCTCCAGCGTAGCCATGATTTCGTTAAGTGTATCGACCGTGGGATTGGAATAACGGCTATAGATGTGACCGGGTTTTTTGCCTAGCAGGATCTCAGTACCCAGCTCAACATTGGGATACAGAAAATTGGAGGTCTGGTAGATCGGAATGCCTGGTATGCGAACGTCACTGAAGTCCTTACCTTCCCCGGCTTTTATAATTTTTGTCAGTGTATGCCATTTATTCGAATTCATCAGTATTCTCCTGTAGTAATTGATTGATTATGGGTTGAATAGTTGACCACAAATATCCTTTGGCTTTCAGATAAGTTGCCAGTTGCTGTTTTTGCTTGATAGGCGTTTTCGTAGCAAGAGTTTTTAATTTTTTTTGGGCGAGATATCGGCAATTCCGTATTTGCTTTTCATCGGGATAGAAATTTTTGAGTAAGTCGTCGATGTAGGCCGCTGCGATGCCTTTACTGAGTAATTTCTGTTTTAATAACAACGGTCCGCTTTTTCGTAACTGTAATTCATCTTTTACCAGTACACTGGCAAAATCATGGTCGTTCAGATAATTTTTATGTTTTAAATCTTCCAGAATGCTGGCAATCGATTTAAGATCATACCCCTTTTTCTGTAATTTTTCACGGAGTTCCTGTACACTGTGAGCGCGACGGGCCAGAAATCTATAGGCTTGTTCGCGCAAAATGACACCTGTCTCGGTATTTTTTATTTCGGCCAGGATTTGGGCGGAAATGGCATCACCGGTATGAAGGTTATAGTGCAGCATTGTCTCACCGGAAATTCCGGTTAAAAAGGTATCACCTGAAAAAAGAGAAAAACGATTTTTATTTTTTTTCTGAGGCTCAATACGGGTAATAGTAATGGTCATGTATAATAATGGTTATATATAATGATTTTAGCAGACAAATATGCAGGAGACTGTATGGTTCCTGTGTGTAGTAAGTCCAGGATCTAATCTTGATCAGGATGAATAAATCTTCATCAGGATTTACCTGCGCTTGATTTTTTCTCCTTTTCTTTATCTTTTTCTTTTTCTGCTTCCGGCTCGTTTTTGGAGGGTAATGGGGCCAAACCTATTTTTTCTCTTACTTTTATTTCCAGTTCTTTTAGCAGTGTATTATTTTCATGCAGATATCGTTTGGTGTTTTCGCGGCCCTGGCCTAAACGCAGATCATTATATGAAAACCATGTACCGCTTTTTTGAAGAATATTATGATTAACCGCCAGGTCCAGGATATCACCTATCTTTGAAATTCCTTCGGAATACATGATATCGAATTCTGCTTCACGGAAAGGGGGAGCTAGTTTATTTTTAACTATTTTAACCTTGGTACGATTACCGACAATATCCTGCCCTTCCTTGATCGTGGCAATACGACGAATGTCAATCCGCACCGAGGTGTAAAATTTAAGGGCGCGGCCACCGGTAGTTGTCTCCGGATTGCCAAACATAACCCCGATTTTATCACGAATCTGATTTATAAAAATAACACAGGTGTTCGATTTACTGACCGTAGCAGTGAGTTTACGTAAGGCCTGGGACATCAGGCGGGCCTGCAAACCCATATGGGCATCCCCCATCTCCCCTTCAATCTCAGCCCGGGGCACCAGGGCGGCTACCGAATCGACAACAATTACATCTACAGCACCGCTGCGTACTAGAGTTTCGACGATTTCCAGGGCCTGTTCTCCGGAATCCGGTTGAGATACCAACAGATTGACTGTATCGACTCCAAGTTTCTTGGCATAGGTGGGATCCAAAGCGTGTTCGGCATCGATAAACGCCGCCAGTCCACCGGTCTTTTGTGATTCAGCTATGATATGTAAAGCTAGAGTCGTTTTACCGGAGGCCTCCGGACCAAAAACTTCGGTTACTCGCCCCCGCGGCACACCACCAATCCCCAGAGCTGCATCCAGGGAAACCGAACCGGTGGATATGATATCGACCGTCACTTTGGTACGGTCACCTAACCGCATGATCGATCCTTTACCAAACTGGCGTTCGATCTGGGTTAACGCCACCTCAACGGCTTTGCCTTTTTCTATGTTTGCATCCATGAAATCTCCTGTAAAACTTAGCTTAAAAAATAAAATCCTGACCGGTCATTGCGACCCTGTTGTCTAATTATAATTTTTGAATTTATCACAAATATACATAAAAGTCGATAGTTTACTAGATGAAATATTCTATCATTCTAATCACTATAAAGAAAATTAAGGTATGGTTTTATCATTTATATTAAATTGAATTCCAGTTCTCCGCAACACAAGGATTTTTTAAAATCAGGGCGTAACTTCCACTCGAAAAAGTGAAACAGTATAATCATAAATTATGCAATAATAATGCCAGCAATGTACAACAAACCCCAGACTGTACTTAAACCGGATGATGTAATCGATATTCATGTGCATGTAGGGGGACCTCCTGTTGAAAATGAAGAGATGTATTTCTGGTCTCCTTCCTTTATACACTCCCTGGCCTTCCAGAGTATTAAACTGGTTACCCATTTGGGTGGGCCAAATCTTTCCGCACTGCGTTATCTGCATATCCTGCTTAATCAAATTCAACAGTCAAAACATGTCAATAAAATCGTTTTATTATCCCTGGACCAGGTATATCGCGAGGATGGAATCACTGACAGAAAATGCACCCACTTATTTGTCGCCAATGAATTTATCGCCAATATCTCTTCCATATATAGACCATTTCTTTTCGGCTGTTCAGTACATCCCTATGCTCCGGATGCCCTGGAACGATTGTGGCAGTGTGCCAATCATGGCGCGGTACTATGCAAATGGATTCCTTCCTCCCAGGGTATTGATCCCACTCATCCACTGGCCCGGCGTTTTTATAATGCTCTGGCTTTATTAAACCTGCCGCTGCTATTGCATGTGGGACCGGAGGAAGCCATACCAACATCCTTAGCGGAACAACAAAGTAATTTATTTAATGCGGCAGCAGGCAGGTACAGTCAAAATCCAGGTGATGCTCTATCATTGGCCTTTCAGGCCGGCGCCACGGTTATTGTAGCTCATTGTGCTGCCCCTCTGGGTGCGTTGCTGGATAAAAATAATGAATACTGGGAGAAGGTCTTCGATACGTTACTGAATCGTCTGGGTGATGCCGATCGTGACCGTAATCTGTATGCCGATATTTCGGCTTTGTGTTTGCCCGGGCGGATGAGATATATCCTGAAAATATTACCAGTGGTTTCAGAAATGCCGCAGCGGTTTTTATTTGGTAGTGACTATCCCATTCCGGTAATTTCATTCCGGGAGGGGAGCGTGCTGCACGATATCCTGGATACATTAGGCTGGTTGGCCGGACGTGCTTTGCCGGGAAATGATCTGGATAAAAATTATCTGCTGCTGCATAAAAAATTTCCCGGGCAAACCTTTACCACTGCAGCCAAAATATTGCGTCAACCAGGGGCAGAAATGCCCGATTTGCGATCTTATCTCAGGAAATTGGGTGTGATCAAACGGCGTTTTTTTTTCTTCCCCGATTTATTTAAGTCTCTAAGGAAATAAATTCATTGCGATTGAATCAAGTACCTCGTAAAATAAAATATTAATCAGAGTAGTAAAATACCACACCAGTTCTATGTTTATTCTGGGATTAAAGCGGTCTGATTCTTCTTTTTAAAAAACTAGCAAGCGAAAGGAGATACCGTGCGTACAATTATTGACCTCATAGCGGCTATCATTTCTGTCTTCATTCTGTATTCCTGCGCCAATCAGATCGTTTCGGAATGCCAGGATGATACAGTACCAGCTGGATTACAGTCGAAACTAAGTTCCATCCAGCAATATATTTTCACTCCTTTCTGTGCGACCGTGGGGTGTCATAGCTCGGTGAATCCGCAGCATGAATTAAATCTCAGCAGCGGTAACTCATATGCTAATCTGGTCGATGTTACCAGCCATGAGAATGATGTGATGAAACGGGTTGTCCCCGGAAACAGCGAACAGAGTTGGTTGATGAAAAAGTTAAATGGTGATGGAACTTCGGTAATGCCGCCAACAGGGCAATTATCCCAGGCTATGATCGATACCGTTGCTGCCTGGATTAATGCTGGTGCCACAGATAATTAGTCATACATTTATTATGTCTCAATCAGGGGAGGGACAATGTTAAAAAACAGGATTAATAACAGAGATCTGTTTCAGCCGACAATGGCATTAGTGCTGTTCTTACTGGTTTATATCCATGTACTACCCGCCCAGGAGAAAAAGGTGCAATGGCAACGTACGACCGAAACCCAACAGTACCTGCAATTATTTCATTCTATTGTGGCTTTTAATCTTCCAACGGCAGAAACATTACAGAAGGGGGATATGCAGTTTGAACTGGCTCATCGCTTTACCATGCCAGTCTCTTCCGGCTGGAGTGGTGCTTACGGTCTGGATGGCAGTGTTATCATGCATATCGGTCTGGATTATGCGCTTACCGATAAACTGATGTTCACTATAACCCGCAGTAATTTGGAAGGAAACATTGAAGTACTATCCAAGTATAAAGTTCTGGAGTTAAATAATACTTTTTTACCAACGGTGGGTGCAGTTCAGGCCGGTCTGGCCTACAATGGTAAACCGGTGGGAATCGTTAAAAATACTGGTGACAAATTTCAATATTTTGCCTCGGCGATTTTCAATACCATGTATCAGAAAAAAATTGCATTTGGTGTGGTACCCAGTTATCTGTACAACAGTTATATTTATTGTAAGGATATACAATATTCTTTCACCACGGGTGAATATGTACAATATTATGTTTCACCATACTGGAGTTTGCTGCTGGAAGTAAATTCGACTGTCACGGGTTGGCGTAACCGCTACAATTCGTTTGCCTGCGGTATTGAAATAGAAACCGGCGGACATTTTTTTAAAATTATTGTTGGTACCAATACTCACTTGAATTATTCACAATACCTGGCCGGCGCCCCTGATTCTTTTCAAAGCAAATACTGGCATATCGGATTCAACCTGACGCGCCTGTTTAAAATTTGAGTCAATTTTAATAAAACCTGCCCGATTATATAGTAGATAAATATAATAACAACCACTTCTAAGTTTAATGTGATGGTAGTCCTGTTTTTTTCATAAAAATCATTGTATTTTATGATCAGTTGGATGAGGAGATTTAATTATGAAAGCAATACCGACAGTCAAATCTCATCTGATCACAACTTTCATTATACTTCTGGGCATTGTACTCGTCTTTATTTTAACTGTATTTACTAATCAGAATGATTCGGCACTGATTTTTGTTGATTCATCTCTGGCCCACCTGGATCTGCTACAAGCCGATCTCCAAGGTCAGGGAATGATGGTATATTTGCTTGCAACGGACCGAGATGGCGTCACTCAGATTTCCGAAGTATTGAACCAAAAACATGGTGTGACCAGTCTGCATCTGATTACCCATGGCAACCCGGGAGTCATCTATCTTGGTAACACCAGATTAGATGTTTCCTGCAGTGAATCCTACCGGCAGCAATTAAAATCCTGGACTGATCATTTACGAGTTGATGCTCCCATACTTGTTTACGGTTGTGAAGTCGCCAATAGTAATGAGGGTCTAGATCTGATCCATAAGATCAAGGAATATACAGGGCGCGAAGTCGCTTCGTCTATCAATCTTACCGGGAACAACAGTTTACGTGGTGACTGGTGTCTGGAATACCGGACCAGCATGTTTGAACCGCCTCAACTATTTTCGCCGGAATTTCAAAGTTCATACAGGTATACCCTGGGTAAGATGCTGGTGACAAATCCCCAGGACACTGTCGCAGGATCTTTACGCGAAGTTTTAGGCCTAGCCTCGCCCGGAGACACCATCTTTTTTAGTTTTATTAATGATACCATTCGCCTGAGTGCCGGACCTTTGTTTATTGAAAAACCTATCGTTATCCAGGGCCCGGGTGCCGATCTGCTGAGTCTGAGCGCCGAAAACCGCAGCAATATTCTTGATATTATGGAAGGTATCGGTCCGGTAGAAATATCCGGATTGAGTATAAATAATGGTCAGGTAAAATACAGTAATGGTGGCGCGATCAACAATGCTGGAAACCTGATTTTGATTAAATGCACTATCAGTGACAATCAGGCGCACGGAAGTCATGGTGATCTGGCCGGAGGCGGTTATGGAGGGGCCATCTATAACAGTGGTCAATTGATACTGAATAGTTGTGCAGTGATCAATAATCTGGCCCGGGGCGGTGATGGAGCAGCTCCGGATACAACCGGATTCGGAGGATCATCCGGCGGCGGGGGAGGCGGCGGTGGCGGTTTTGGCGGAGCTATTTTTAATCAGGGAACAGGGACAGCAACGATCATCAACAGTACTATTTCAGGAAATATGGCCCGTGGTGGAAATGGCGGTCCGGCTTTTCTAGTTTCCGGAAATATCGGCGGTGATGGCGCCAACGGTGGTGGATCGGGTGGGACTGGCGGATCAATGACTGCTAATATAAGTGGTAATTCCGGAGGATTCGGCGGCGGCGGAGGCGGCGGCGGTGGTGATAGCAGTGGTGTGGCCGGGTCCGGTGGTACCGGTGGATTTGGCGGCGGTGGCGGAGGCGGCGGTGCAGGTGTATCTTCTGGAATAGGCGGTTCCGGTGGTCAGGGTGGAGGCGGTGCTGGCGGTGCTGCCACTAATCTTGGTGCAGCAGGGGGCGGTGGTGGATCTGGAATCGGTGGTGCCATTTTTAATAATGGGGGAAATATTTTTATCAGGAATTCTACGATCAGTGATAACCAGACGCTGGGAGGCGAAGGCGGTCTTAGCATTATCGGAACCGGAGATGGTTCACCGGGAAGTGGAATCAGCGGAGGGATTTATAAAATATCAGGCATCATTGATGTGCAAAATTCTATAATTGCGGCTAACGTAGGAAGTATAGACGTTGATGTTTACGGCAGTTTTGCCAGCAGTGGTTATAATCTGGTTGGGATTGTGACTGTCAATAGCGATGGACTCGGTACTGGTGCCGGAGATGTGGTCGGATCGACACTAGTCCCCCTGGATCCGCGTTTAGCTCCGTTAGGCAAATACGGTGGGCCTACCCTGACCCATGCCTTACGGGCCGGCAGCCCGGCAGTGGATAATGGGCTCAACAGTGCTGATCCACCAGCCGATCAACGTGGGGAACCACGGCAGGTCGATGGAAACCGTGATAATCTAGAAATCGTCGATATCGGTGCTTATGAGGCCAGACCGCCTTATGAACCTTCGGGACTATACGCTATTGTTGGCAATGCCCGGGTGGAATTACGCTGGAATCCTAACAAGGAGTTGAACATTGCCTATTACCGGATTTACAGCGATACTACCGGCGCGGCAGCACAACTTGTAGGCCAGGTTCCTGTTATCAGTCGTACCGATACGGTTTATAATCATGTGGGATTAAAAAATGGCACACTTTACTACTATTGTATAACCGCCGTGGATAGTCTTGGTTTTGAAAGTTATTATTCAACCATCATTACCGCCAAGCCTAACGCGGCACCGTTTTTTACCAGTCTCAGAGACACGACTATTTTTACTTATACAAATTTTATTCATCGGATCGAGACTTCAGACCCGGAAGGGGATGCGGTGAAGTTCAAGGACAATTCCCCATTATTTGAAATTGATTCGTTAAGCGGGATTATCCAGTTCCGTCCGGTACTGGCCGATACCGGGAAACATATAATCCCGGTTTCAGTTGCTGATTTTATCTCGGCTACCACCGATTCATTCTTACTGAACATTATCCCCAATCCGGTTGCAGTTGCGGAGAGTTTGACCATTATCCCGCAGGATCAGGCCCTGGATTTGCGCTGGTATAATCCTGCTGATGTATATTACAAAGGAACTATAATAAGTATAAGTGATGCACCGATAACAACTGTCAATCCGGGTATAGTTGTCCATGATACAATAGTTACCATATCGGCCGCCAATACGCATCGTATCCGGAACCTGGAGATCGCTAAAAAATACTATATAGCTCTGCTTAATTACTTTGCCGAGGATACGGTACGAATATATTCTTCGGTTGTGATGGGTATGGCTGAGACACTGGCTCCATTAACGGAAATAGATTTCAATGCACGCGAGTATACTGTAGTGGTGAATACCAGATTGGACACGGCTATTGTGCTTAAAAATAGTGGAGGTGGAACCCTGTTGGCACAATTTCGCTATCAACCTGACTTAATTCAATCGGTGTGGTTTGAAATGGATTCCACCCAGCAAAAAGTTTTACCAGGTGATTCGATAAATGTGGCCGTAGTTCTGCATCCGACTATGGCCACCCCCGATCAAGCACACGGTATCGAGGTGACCCTATACACCAATCAACCGAGGTGGATTCCCGCTAGGTTGACCTGCAAGTTGATCCCTGTTTTCGACCACTTTGCGCCGCAGGTGCAGATAAAAGTCCGGCCAAATCCAATCATCAAACAGGGTGCCGTACTGTTTTCATATGATGCGAATGATACCGCGAGTGCACCCATAGGTGATCCGGGTGATCAATTGTGGAGTCGTTATCTCTGCACCGACCTGAATTCCGGTCAGATATTTTCTGCCCGGGACAGTATGCATACCGGTCCGGTAATATTGTATCCGTTAAAAGATAGTCGGTACGAATTCAAGTTGTGGGTATATGATAATCATGATAATGGAACAGACCTGCCTGTTTATTCACAAGAGTTTGAAGTTGATGCATCCCGTTATAAATTTCCAAGTCAACATTGGTTTTTGCTCAGTTTTCCCAGGGATACGACCATGTTCTGGGCTGGTTCTGATTCCATTGGCGGTATTTTGCGCTGGGATCAAATCAAGGAAAAATATCTTTCGGTCAATAATACGAATTTGCAGGCCGGCTTCGGTTATTGGATGATTTCTAAATTGCTCACTGAAGTCGATCTGAGAAGTATTGATGTAAGTGACACGCAGGAAACGGTATCGATCCCGATACTCCCGGGCTGGAATCAAATCGGTATTCCCTTAATCTTTCAAATAGGCTGGCGAGACTCAAAAATGATCGCCACAGAGAATAGTATAACGACCGAGAAAAGCCTGGTTGAAGCGGCCAAACCGGGAGGATGGATCAATCCCGCTATTTATTGGTATAACAGCGAGTCCCGCCTGCAGGGATATGAATGGGGGACGGTCGACACATCACTGGGCATACCCTGGCACGGTTACTGGTTGTATTCTTATATTGAGGGTACACTCTTATTTCCCCAGCAACCGACTTTCAGCGAAGTCACCACCGTAGTTAACAAACCGCAAACGCAGATTTCCAGGGATGATAATAACTTAAAATGGGAAGGAAACCTGTCGCTCAGTACCGAGCACTATGCTGATAGTAAGAATATCTTTGGCCTTGCTGATCAGGCGGTACAATTATTCGAACCTCCGCCTATTGGCGATTATGCAGCGCTTTATTTTAAATTGTTGCAGGAAAAACTTACCGGAGAATACCAGCCGCCATTTTCGAATTCAACTGAAATTAAAAAATGGCAGGTCATGATCGAATCGACTGTGCCGGAGCAGAAACATCATTTGCAGTGGAATCTGCCGCAGGGCCTTGATTTATATTTTTATCTGGTCGATCATAAAAATGCCGTGGTCATCGATATGAATACGGAGAATACCTATGATCTGATACCAAAAACAAAACTGACCAGTTTCTCATTATATGCCACTATGGATGCACAATTTCGTCCCAAATTAATTCCTAATGATTTCATATTGGCCCAGAACTATCCTAATCCCTTTAATCCACAAACGACCATCCGCTTCGGTATTCCTGAAAAAAGTGCAGGCAGAACGGTCTTAAAGATCTATAATATTCTGGGCCAGGAAGTCATAACCTTATTAGATGCCATACTGGAACCTGGTTACTTTGAACAGGTCTGGAATGGTTGTGATGCTGAACATAAACAAGTGGCCAGCGGTATTTATTTTTACACATTAAAAAATTCCAGTCAGAATTTAGTGCGCAAAATGATTTTGATCCGCTGAACCGCATCGGTCTATTTATTTTTACTGCCCGATCCAACTCCGTAGTGATAGAATATATTCAATCACTACGGTGTTATTATTTTACATCTTTTTTTGTTTTATCTGTATAAGCCATTTTCAATCCAACCCACTCTGGCGTTCAAATAGAACTTTAATCAAAGGTAAAAACACGGTAGTTTGGGCAAAGTTCTTCTCGTCAAAATTACACACGCCAACCGAAATATATAAATCATACGAAATTGTATTTTATTGATATATTTCTACAATTTTGTTACTTTATTAAAATATAACAAGGAGTAGAAATGGCTAGGCAACCGGTAAATGATGTACAGCTTTTGAACGATATAGCCAAAGGTTTGGCTGAGTCGCTGGATCTGGAACAGACTTTGCGGGCGATCCTCAAGTCGCTTGATACGCATCTGAAATTGCAGCGTGGTACTATTACCCTGTTGAATCCCGAGACCGAAACCATCAGTATCGAAATCGCACATGGTCTGAGCGAGAAGTCGCAGAAAATGGGAATATATAGGATGGGGGAGGGTGTAACCGGCACGGTAGTCCAGACCGGTAAAGCAATCGTTATTCCCGATATATCCAAGGACCAGCGGTTAGTCCATAAAACCGGGACACGAAAATCCGAACCGGGTAAATCCGTGGCCTTTTTTTGTGTACCGATCAAATTAGAAAGGCGGACGATTGGAGCCCTGAGCGTCGATCGGCAAGCCGATAAAAATACAGACTTTGAAGGGTATGTCCGCTTACTGAACATAATTGCGACCATGATCGCCCAGGCGGTGAAACTGAACAAACTGGTGGAATCGGAGCAGCGCAAATTACGTGATGAGAATATCAGATTGCGCCAGGAATTGAAAACGCGTTTTAACATTCATAACATGGTCGGCAGTAGTAATGCCATGCATCAGGTCTACCGGCTTATCGAGCAGGTTGCAGATAGTAATGCTACGGTACTGCTGCGCGGGGAAAGCGGGACAGGTAAAGATCTGGTCGCTCATGCCATCCATTATAACAGTCTCCGGGCGGATAAAGCATTCATAAAAGTAAATTGTACCGCCTTGCCGGAAACATTACTGGAAAGTGAATTATTTGGCCATGACCGGGGTGCCTTTACCGGTGCCACGGATAGAAAAATCGGCAGGTTCGAAAGAGCCCATGGTGGAACAATTTTCCTGGACGAGATCGGTGATTTCCCGGTCAGCCTGCAGGTCAAACTGCTGCGGGTAATCCAGTTTAAGGAATTCGAACGATTGGGCGGGAGCGAAACCATTAAAACAAATGTGCGCATCATTGTGGCCACCAACAAACACCTGGAACAACAGATTGAGGCCGGGATTTTTCGGGAAGATTTATATTACCGGATTAACGTCTTCCCGATTTATCTGCCGCCGCTGCGCGAGCGCAAGGATGATATCATGCAATTGGCTGATCACTTTCTCGAGAAATATGCAACCGACAATTATAAACACATTACCCGTATTTCCACTCCGGCTATTGAGATGCTGACCAGTTATCACTGGCCTGGAAATATACGCGAGCTGGAGAATTGTATTGAACGGGCAGTATTATTATGTGACCAGGAAGTAATCCGTTCAGAACACTTGCCTCCTTCATTACAAATGATCAAAAAGACCGAACAGGTGGCCGGACAATCACTAACCGAGATAATTGCCAATAAAGAAAGGGAACTGATTATCGATGCCCTGAAAAAATCCGGCGGACAGCAACGCTTAACGGCTAAAGAGCTTAGTATCAGCGAACGGATCCTCGGTTATAAAATTAAAAAATATGCCATCCACCTCAAATTACTCTCCTGAGTCGTATTATCTACAAATTTGTAGATTAACTTGTGATTGTATACTTTTTTGTTGTTATGGCCTTGTTTTAGAATAATCCTTCCCCAGTATAATTACCATAAAAATAATAGGTTACTGCCTGGTAAGTAGCCATGATATTCACTGGCATACTCCTTGCCAATAAATATCTATAAGACAAAGGGTTATCAAATTTGCCTGATAGCATAATATCAATAAATAACAATTAAAGGCGGCTGATATGAAGAAAGGTAAATATAACTGCAAGGTTATTGTTCTGACCATGCTTTTATTTGCTGCAGCAATACAGGCAGCTGAGGCTGATAGCCCAACGGTTGTATATGGGTTTAACCTGGATTACTACGGCAAATATATCTGGCGGGGCCAGAATCTGAACAACACGGGTGTATTACAACCAGCTATATCAATGGCTGCCTGTGGTTTTACTGTATCAGTCTGGAGCAATTTTGATCTAACGGACAAATCTCATACCGCTCCTGATAATTCAGGGAATTTCAGTGAATTTGATTTTACGCTAGACTACAGCAGCACTCTTTCCGGTTTCGATGAATTGACCTACTCGGCAGGAATCATTTATTATCGTTTCCCGCATACGCTGTTTGATCCAACGATTGAAATGTACGGCAGTCTGAAATTTGATCTTCCAGCAGCCCCATTTATTACCTGGTACCGCGACATTGGTGTGATTGAGGGCGGTTACATTCAATTGGGTCTGGGGCATACCATCGATAAAATCATCGCTGTAAACGACCGCTGTTATTGCGGTGTGGCTGCCGGCACCAGTATTGGCTGGGGCAGCGCTGGATATAACCGGGGCTATTTCAGTATAGGTAATGGAGATTTCAATGATATCACCCTGTCAGTCTCCCTACCGCTCTGTTTATGGAACTGGACGATAGAATTCAGTATCAATCATTCGTTTATGCTCAGGGATGCTATTAGTCAGGCCGTCTATAAAAATAATAATACCTGGCTGGGAATTGGTCTGGTAACAACTTATTAAACCGAATAAACGATAAATACATAAATGTAATTTATAAGTAATATATCTACAATAACGTAGATAATTTCAAATCATTGGCCAGGCAACCAGGATTTATAAGTAATAAAATTATAATGAGTTAGCCTCAAATACTAATTTACACATAAAACTGGCATGCTGCTTGTAATAGAGGATAGTTAAAAGTGATGGGTGGTTTTCGAAAAAAGAGTAAGAGGAGAAACAGATGATCAGAAGAATTAGCATCGTGGTGTTGCTGATATGGTATAGTGGAATAGGTTCTGCTTGGGCCCAATCTGCAGCAGTACCAGCAGACGGGCCGGTTGCTGCAGTAAATACAACTACGACGGTGGCGGTGATCAATAGCGGGGATACGGCCTGGATATTGATGTCAGCGGCCCTGGTGATGCTGATGACCCCAGGACTGGCCTTCTTTTATGGGGGATTGGTCAGGCGCAAAAATATGCTGAGTATTCTGATGCAATGCTTCATCATTTTAGCGGCGTTGAGTTTACAATGGGTACTGATCGGATATAGTCTGGCGTTTGCACCAGGCAACGGATTTATCGGATCGCTTCAGTGGTTTGCTTTAAAGGGAGTCGGACTTGAGCCCTATGTGGATTATGCAACGACCATTCCCCATCAGACCTTTATGATTTTTCAGGCCATGTTTGCCATTATCACACCGGCCCTGATCATCGGAGCTTTTGCCGAGCGTATGAAATTTTCGGCGTTCCTGCTTTTCACACTTATGTGGGCAACGCTGGTATATGATCCTCTGGCCCATATGGTCTGGGGAGTGGGAGGTTGGTTGAGGAATCTGGGTGCACTGGATTTCGCCGGCGGGACGGTAGTTCATATAAATGCCGGTGTTGCGGCTCTGGTCACGGCCATTATAATTGGTAAACGAAAAAGCTATGATAAGCATCCCACCCCTCCGCATAATCTGCCCCTGAGCGTCTTAGGAGCAGGATTACTCTGGTTTGGCTGGTTCGGATTTAATGCCGGAAGTGCGTTAGGCGCTAATGGATTAGCCACGAATGCCTTCGTGGTTACCAATACGGCCGCTGCTGCGGCAGCATTATCCTGGTCGCTGCTTGATTGGAAATTCAATGGTAATCCAACAATGCTGGGTACAATCAGTGGTGCGGTGGCTGGACTTGTTGCCATCACTCCGGCTGCTGGATTTGTCGGAGTTGGCGCAGCAATCGTCATCGGGCTACTGGTTAGCGTATTCTGTTTTATCAGTGTGGGATTTTTAAAACATCGTTTCGGTTATGATGATTCACTTGATGCCTTCGGAATCCATGGTATTGGGGGAATCTGGGGAGCACTGGCCACCGGACTCTTTGCCTCCTCAGTGATCAATCCGGCAGCAGCCAACGGCCTATGGTCGGGAAATACCAGATTATTTCTGGTGCAACTGGTAGCCGTATTGGTAACGATTGTCTATACATTTGTGCTCACGTTCATTCTTTATAAACTGGTGGACCTGTTAATTGGAGTAAGAATTGCCGATGAGGAAGAATCTATGGGCCTTGATCTGACCCAGCATAATGAACGGGCTTATACCGTCTTGGAATAATAGTTGAAAGGAAATTTGAAATGAAATTGATCATTGCCATTATTCAGCCGCATCGGCTGGAACAAGTGAAGGAAGAGTTATATAAAGCTGAAATCAATTTAATTACAGTCAATGAAGTTCTGGGCCATGGCCGGCAGAAAGGAATCGCCGAGGTTTACCGGGGATTTAAAGAGACGGGCAATTTACTCAGAAAGGTACGTCTGGAGATTGCGGTAAACGATAATTTTGTCGAGCCAACCATAAAGGCTTTAATTAAGGGTGCCCAAACGGGAAAAACAGGCGATGGTAAAATTTTTGTACTGCCTCTCGATCAGTGTATACGCATTCGTACAGCTGAACAAGGCAGTGCAGCCATCGGATAATAAATACTAATCAATAATTAAAATTTAAGTGAGGTGAACAGATGACTCCAAAAGAATTTTTTGAATTTGCCAGGAAAAACAAGGCCAAGATGATAGACTTGAAATTTACAGATCTTCTTGGCACTTGGCAGCATTGTACTTTTCCTGTGGATACCTGGGATGAAGGAACCTTTGTCGATGGTGTTGGCTTTGACGGTTCATCAATTCGCGGCTGGCAGGGCATTCATGTATCGGATATGCTGGCCATACCCGATCCGAACAGTGCGGTTCTTGATCCGTTTTTCAAAGAATCGACGGTCAGTGTCATCGCTGATATTGTCGATCCGGTTTCCAGGAAGGAATACACCAGGGATCCCCGGCATATCGCTAAAAAGGGAGCCGAGTATCTCAAGAAAACGGGATTAGCCGATACCTGTTTTATAGGACCCGAACCGGAATTCTTTATTTTTGATGAGGTACGCTATGAACAGAATCAGCATACCGGGATGTACAAAATTGATTCGGTTGAAGGTGCCTGGAACACCGCCCGGTTTGAGGAACCAAATCTCGGCTATAAGCCAAGTTTCAAAGGTGGATATTTCCCGGTAAGTCCAACCGATACCTACCATGATTTACGGGGTGAAATGGCTCTTGAAATGCAGAAAGTCGGTATCGTCGTGGAAGCACACCATCATGAAGTTGCCACTGCCGGACAATCAGAAATTGATATGAAATTTCAGGACTTGGTACTGATGGGTGATCAGTATATGTGGTACAAATATATCATTAAGAATGTGGCCAGGAAATACAATAAAACAGTAACCTTTATGCCCAAACCGGTTTTCCAGGATAACGGCAGTGGTATGCACACCCACTTTTCATTGTGGAAAAGCGGGAAACCGTTATTCGCCGGTAATGGTTACGCCGGATTGAGTGAAATGGGATTGCAGGCTTGTGGTGGAATTTTAAAACATGCCCCGGCAATTCTGGCTTTTGCTGCACCGACCACAAATTCCTATCGACGGCTGGTACCCGGTTTTGAGGCACCGGTAAACCTGGTAATGAGTGCCCGTAATCGTTCCGCCGGCATACGTATACCCATGTATTCGTCAAATCCGAAAGCCAAGCGTCTGGAATTCCGTTGTCCGGATCCGACTGCCAATGGTTATCTGGCCTGGACGGCAATTTTGCTAGCGGCTATCGATGGTATTAAGAATAAAATCAACCCGGGTGAACCGCTTGACCGGGATATTTATGAAATGACTACGGAAGAATTAGCTAGATACCCGAAGACGCCCGGTTCATTAGCGGAAGCGGTTAATGCTCTTGAAAAGGATCACAAATTTTTACTGGCCGAAGATGTCTTCACCAAAGATGTTATCGAGACCTGGATCCGTTGGAAACGCGAGAAAGAATTAGATGAAATGGCATTGCGACCTCATCCGCATGAATTCCATCTCTATTACGACTGTTAATTTCCGGTACTACCGGTACTGCGGGCACAATAAATAATGAGGCAGAAGCAAATTGCTGCTGTCATAACAAGAAAGGACTGAACCGCCAAGCAATCATTCGAGGAATACAATAAAGAGGCCTGCTGCTATGATCGTACAGATCAATAATTGCAACAGGCCTTTTTTGTTTTTGTGAATAGTTTTGGCTAAGTTTAGCCGCTGATATAAATTTCGATTAAACTTGAAGGAATGGCGCAACTATGAAAAATCAAAACGTCGTTTTTTTTATAATTCTACTAGTTTCCCTGCTTATTCCAATCGATATAACAACTGCCCAATATAATATCCCGTCCAAACTGGAATGGTGGTATGAAGCCAGGTTTGGTATGTTTATTCATTTTGGATCCTATTCATATTTAGGCCATGGAGAATGGGCTTTTAGTGTAGAAGGCTGGACGAAAGCAAATTATCAAACCCAGGTTTCAGCTAATTTCAATCCAACGAACTTTAACGCCGGGACTATAACCGGCCTGGTGAAAAAAGCCGGCATGAAATATCTGGTTATTACGGCCAAGCATCATGAAGGTTTCTGCATGTGGCCAACGGCTGTTCAGAGTTTTAAAGATGTTACCGGGACGACGCTGTACGATTTACCCGATTATACGGCTTTTAAGACCAGAGATATTCTGCAGGAATTGAAGGATTCCTGCGAGGTTCGCGGGATTAAATTCTGTTTGTATTATTCAATTCTGGATTGGAATCATTCATCTCAGGAAATTAATCGCACCACGTATTATTCAAACATGATTTCTGACTCCGCCAGAACAAGTTACATCGACGATATGAAAGCTCAATTGAGTGAATTGATCACAAAATATCACCCGGCTGTGTTATGGTTTGACGGAGACTGGACTTATAATTCTGGATTACCGACACTGTCATCCTGGTGGACCAAGGCGGATGGAGTTGATTTATATAATTATCTTCTGGACCTGGACTCGACACTTATTATCAACGAGCGGGTTTGCAGAAGTTTTGGGTTGGGAGATTTTGAATGTCCTGAGCAGCAAGTACCAGCTGCACCTTTAAGCAGGCAATGGGAAACCTGCCAGACCATGAACAATTCATGGGGTTATAATGCTTCAGATTTAGGTTTCAAGACGCCCAAAACCTTGATTCAACAATTGGTAACGGTCGTCTCGCGCGATGGTAATTACCTGCTGAATATCGGCCCTAAAGGAGATGGAAATGTGCCAACTCAATCAGTTGACATCCTGAATAGTTTTGGCGACTGGATGAATATCTACAGTGAAAGTATTTATGGAACAACGCGGAGTCCATACCCAATCGAATCCCGCTGGGGGGTCTATACCAAAAAGACCGGCAAACTATATGCTCACGTTTTTACCTGGCCGGCCAATGGTCAGTTACTGATACCATCTCTGACTAATCTGATAAACAAAATATATTTGTTGAATGACACAACAACAATATTGAGTTGTACCGAAAACAATGGGTGCATCACCATATCCGTGCCGGCCACTGCTCCGAATGTGATTAACTCGGTTTTCGTGATTAATGTTTCCGGCGTTCCCTCCGCTTCAACTGAATATATTAAAGTGACTGGTATAACGGTTACAAGTAGCAGCGGATCAACTGCCATCGCCATAAGTGATACTTTACAGATGCTGGCAACAGTGACACCGGTCAATGCTGCCATTCAATCCGTAACCTGGAGTGTTTCCGATACAACACGGGCTTCGATCAGCGCCGCAGGCATACTAACAGCCAAAAAAAGCGGAACTGTATATGCACAGGCTACCGCTAACGATGGAACAGACATTCAGGGCAAATTAAGGATTTCCATTTCCGCTCAGACAGGACTCGTTGAGCAATCCGAGCAATCTATTCCTGCTACAGCAGTCCTGGAACAAAACTATCCGAATCCATTTAATCCTACTACTATTATCAGATTTTCAATTCCCAAGACCAGTTTTGTTTCGCTTAAAATATATAATATTTCCGGCGAAGAGATTGCGACGCTGCTATCAAACCGGCTTGAGCCTGGTAGTTATACTAAGAACTGGAATGCATCCTCCCTGCCCAGCGGTGTTTATTTTTACAGTTTGCTGGTTGAAGATCTTTATCAAACCAGGAAATTGATTTTGCTCAGATAACATGAATTTATACGTAACACTTCGCACCAGGTTCGCACCAGGTTCCCTGGTGGGAACCTGGTGCGAACCTGCATAAAAGATTAGCGCAGCAGCGTCATTTTATTTACCGAATAAAATGTAGGAGCTCTCAGAACGTAAAAATACACTCCGCCAGCTACCTGCTGGCCATAATCATTCCGTCCATCCCATTCTAAGTGCAAAAAGGTGCTGAATAGTTTCCCCTGATATAAGGTTATGACTTTCTGCCCGGCTAGATTATAAATGCTCAGATCGATAGGGTCCTCACTACTATTTGAAATCTCCAGCTCAATACAAGTACGAGGATTAAACGGATTGGGATAATTTTGTTTTAGGAAATATTCCGGTTCTTTTTGGCAGGGTCCTTCAATTTCCGGTTTGGTCACAGTTGCCGTTGGTGTAGCTTCAACCGGACCATGTTCCCGCCGCACACCATTAATATCTACGTCACTTAATTTATAGTAATAAGTGACCCCATTGAAAACAGTTAAATCATAATAATTGTAATTTCTGGGAGAAGATGAATTTCCGGCACCCTTTAATTCCGGGACCGTCTCATAACTGGCCAATTGCGTGTATGTTCCATTTTTTTCCAGGGCGCGATCAATAATGAAACCAAGGTTGTTTAATTCTGCTCCGGTAGCCCAGCGCAACTGAACACTGCCATCTCCAGGCCTGGCAATGAAGTATAGCAGCAGAACCGGTAAACTGATATCTCCGGATAATTGATTGCTATTGATCGTACCAGGGGTGGCATCCGCATTAGTCCAGCTGCTCTGAAATGACTCCCCAACCTCATCCGGTGCGGACAAACTTTGATCATCATTATTATCTGTGCCAATATTTCTCCAGGCCGGCAGACCTCCGGATAGATCACCCAGACCATTCCAGGTCAGAGCCTGACGGCGTATGCCCTGCTGATCCAGCAATTCTATACCGTCCGGACCATTCTGCAAAGCCTGCGTACCCCATTCAAAATCAGCATTAGGAACCTGTTGCCCGGAATGTTTTACAACAATAAAACCAACTTGCTGTCCACTGTTGTCTCTTATACCATCATCCGGGATGATAGAGGAATCAGGAAATATAAAATTAAATACCAGGTCACCACCCGTACCGTTATAATGAGTAATTGCCCAGCCTGAAATATCCGTTCCAGTTGGACCGATCAATTCGATGAACTCTGCATCATCCGTACTGGCATCATTACTCTGAATTTCATTTATAAAGACATTTTGTCCCTGAACCCGAACAGCCAGTAGCGCCACTGCCAGTAATAACCATAGATTTTTCATACCACCTCCCTTATTTATTTTTCTCTCAGCTATACGATTTTCATGCCAGAAAAAAGAGGAATGGGAAAACGGTTATCAATTACTGAAACTGGTTTGAGGTATATGTAGGTTTTCTAATTAATTAGGAAAATTTGCAGAAGTGCCCGATCATGATTTAATAAATTCAGTTTCCTGGGTAATCCAGTCATAGAGATTATTTTATAATAAACACACTATAAAAAATTCGCACAAATGTGTGCGTGTACCTAACGAGTCACCCTTAAGGTGCCAAGCACCTTAAGGGTGAAAGCCTTTGGAATTAAATTTGCACTGTAGATGATGATGAATCGGAATGTGAACAATGAAAACCCTTCGGCAGAGTTTAGGACAAACAGGAGAAGATCTGGCAGTCCAATATCTTCAACAAAAAGGATACAAGATATTAGAACGGAATTACAGAATCGCTAAAGCTGAAATAGATATCATTGCTCTGGATCAGGATGATTTGATAATAGTAGAAGTAAAAAGTATCCGTACAGACCGCTATGGTCCGGGTGAAGAACGCATTACCAGCAGAAAAAAGACAAAACTAATCATAGCCGCATATGGATTTTTAGATTTTTTTCCGGCTTTCAGTGAAAAAAACCTCCGTTTTGATGTCATAGTAATTAATTTTACCTGCTATCCAGCCACAATCGAACATTACCAGAGTGCATTCTGGCAGCAACCAGAAGACCAACGGCGGTGATTGTATTTTAATAAAATATTTACTACCTTCCTTTATATATTATGGTTTAAAGGGGCTCACATTTATTATTTAATAGAATTTGTCTTTACATCATAGTGGGAAGTGTAACTCTCGACTGCACACCATGGTAACTGATATGTTCGAAAACTATAGACAAATCTTTCCTATCACGCAGAGCAGTATCTATGTCAACCATGCAGCAGTGTCGCCACTATCGACCAGTGTGACCAGAGCCATCACCGACCTGCTGCAGCATCTCAGTATTGGCAAGATAGACCTGTTCTCATTACTTCTGGAACAGCGGGCAAAATTAAAAAGCAATCTGGCTAAATTAATTCATGCCAATCCTGATAGTATTGCGATTATTACCAACACCTCGGAAGGACTAAACTGGTTGGCGGGAAGTTTAAAATGGCAAAAAGGAGACCGTATTCTGCTGGTACAGGATGAATTCCCGGCCAACATCTATCCATTCATGAACCTGCAGCGCCTGGGTGTAATATTGGATTTTGTTCCGGTACGTGATGGTAAGATTTTCCCTGAAGATATAGAACGATTAATTACTCCAGATACTAGACTACTTTCCATCAGTTTTGTCGAATTCCTGACTGGTTTTCGCAACGATCTGGATACGATCGGTAAGATATGTAAACAACATAACATAGTTTTTTCCGTGGATGGGATTCAGGGTATTGGCGCCATTCCTCTGGATGTACAAAAAGCCCGGATAGATTTCGTGTGTGCCGGGGGGCATAAGTGGTTGATGTCTCCGCAGGGCTGTGGATTTATGTATATTACTCCCGCGCTTCATGCCAGTTTACAACCTGTATTTGCCGGCTGGTTAAGTGTAAAAAACAGTTGGGATTTTTTAAATTATAAATTGGATTTCTTGGATGATGCACAGCGCTATGAAATAGGAACTCCTAATTTTATTGGTATTGTCGGCGCTGTAGTGGCCACCGGAATTCTAGCTGAAGCCGATCCTCAACGGATCCAGAATCATCTGTTACGGCTGGGAGATAAATTAATCAAACCACTTACAGAGTTGGGATTGACCTATATCGGCAGCAGCGTACCCAAAGAAAGGTCGGGGATATATTCATTCAAGGGTCCGGATACCGAAGGACTGTTCAAATTTCTTACCAATCAGCAGATTCATTTGTCGTTACGAAATCAGGCCTTACGGTTTTCACCCCATTTTTATAATAGCGAAAATGAAATAGATCAAATTGTGGAGCTATGCCAAAAATATATCAGAAAATAATCTAGACTGGGAGGATATATGAAAGGTAAATTATTGAGTAAAATTGGAGCCGGAGCTGCTCTGGGTTTCATTGCGGCCGCACTGGTCTGGGTGCTGGCCAATATTATTTTTCCTGGATTATTCTATTCCTTTGAAGCCAGAACTTATGATAGCAGGGTTACTTCAGGTATTTCCGATGTACGATCTCAGAGTATCGAAGATATTGTCATCATCGATATCGATGGCCGCAGTATTTCTGAACTTGGCAAATTCCAACAATGGCCCCTTTCCTATTATCCCCGGGTTATTAATTTTTTAGATTCCGGTGGAACGGCAGCCATAGGCCTGGATATCATTTTTGATAAAGATATCAGGGAACCGGAGTCCAATCAGCAATTTGTTGAGGCGGTACGCCAGGCTGGTAATGTTTTTAATTCGATCTATTTTGAAGATGAAGACTCACTTAGCTGGCGTTACCGTATGGCACTTGAACCAGCTGGTTTCGAATGGTCTAGATTTTCATACACTTTTCCGGAAGAGATAAGCGAACAATTCCGCCAGGAAGCTCGCATCGGCAATGAATTTGTAGAATTGCTAAACGCCAGCCTTGCTGTGGGTCATGTCAACATCCAGGGAGATGTAGACGGGGTGGTTCGTAAAATTAATCTATTTCGTAATTTTAACAACCATTCTTATGCTGCTCTGCCTTTTAAAATGTATCTGGATATAATGGGCATCGACTCAATCAAAGTGGAATTGGGTAAGTGGATAAGTTTATATTCAAAAGGATCTTTGGTAAAAAAGATACCGATCGATCAGCAGGGAAATATGTTGATCACCTATTCCGGTCAGTTTAAAACATTCCGATACATTTCTTTTTATGATGTTCTGGAACACAGATTGCCGAAAGAATATTTTCGGAATAAGATCGTTTTGGTCGGCACTTCTCTACCAGGTTTATTCGATTTACGCAGTGCCCCGTTTAATCCTGCTTTTCCGGGAGTTGAGATAAATGCCAATATTTTACATACATTGCTAAGTGGAAAATTTGTAACCCAACTGTCTTCACTCGAATCGTTTATGCTGATGGCGGGAATGGGTATTCTGATCGGCATAATCACTGTTTTTTTGTCGCCACTATGGAGTATTGTACTTATTATTGTTTTTGGGATGATTTACACGTTTATTTCTTATTATCTGTTTAATCAAAACCTGACCTGGTTACCTATTGTCAATCCCCTTTTAACCCTGTTTTTAACCTTCAGCGGTGTTTATCTCTACCGTTATATTACTGAAGAGAGAGGCAAGAAATTCATCAAAGAAACTTTTTCTCACTTTGTAACCAAATCCGTGGTGGATGAACTGCTGGCTAATCCGGAAAAAATCAAGTTGGGTGGTGAAAAAAAGGAATGTACTGTATTTTTCAGTGATGTGGTTGGATTTACTACGATCGCTGAACAACTCACGCCTGAAGCTCTGGTACGACTACTCAATGAATACCTGACCGAAATGACCAACATTGTCTTTAAATATAATGGAATGCTGGACAAATATGAGGGAGATGCCATCATGGCTGTTTTCGGGGCTCCCCTGGCTCATGGTAATCATGCCTTCGATGCCTGTGCTACGGCGCTGGAAATGCAAGAACAAATGTTCAAATTACGGGAATTGTGGGCTAAACAAGGTCGCCCACAATTACACGCCCGCTGTGGCATTAACAGTGGTCCTATGGTGGTGGGTAATATGGGTTCGGAAAACCGCTTCGATTATACAGTGATGGGGGACTCGGTCAATCTAGGCGCGCGCCTGGAACCGGCTAATAAACAATATGGCACCAAAATTATGATTGGTGAAAATACGTACCTTTTGGCAAAGGACCTGATCGTGGCCCGCGAACTGGACTTGATCAGAGTGATCGGTAAAACAGAACCGGTACGGGTATATGAACTTATGGGGCTGGCCGAAAAAGGGATCTCTGACAAAACCAAACAGGTAATTGGCTTGTTCAAGTTAGGTTTTGAGAATTATCTGTCTCAAAATTGGGAAATGGCCATTAAATATTTCCGTGATGTATTACGTCTGGAACCTCTGGATGGTCCGGCCAAACAATATGTCAGAAGATGCGAGGCTTATGCGGCTGAACCACCAGGATCCGATTGGGACGGGGTATTCACCATGCGGACGAAATAAGGCACAGAAGCACAAGGTAGGGGCAGGTCGTGACCTGCCCACTAAGTCCCTGAGTACCTGAGAAGAATAAAAGAATTGAGTTTCCCCTCTGGAGAGGTCACGCCGGTAGACGCCTGCCTGGCGTCAGACAGGGATCCGCCCACTGGCGGAGGTGGCCCCGCCTGAGGCGGGGATGGGGTGCGTGGCAAAAAGGCTAAAGGGAAAAGGGCAAAGCCTGTCTACGGACAGGTAGATGTTGTAGGAGGCGCTGCCCAGCGCCGACTGTATCAAATCAGTCTAGGGAAAACTGAAAAAATCATAAGAATAACTTATCGCTGTGATAAAAATAAACGATAAACTTCTGCAGACTAAAATCGACCGAATCTTTGCCATCAGTCAGGGTCATATTTTTGATTTCTGGGAAAAACTGAATAAAACACAACAGCAAAATTTGCTGATGCAGGTACGAGAGATTGACCTGGATTTACTCGCGCATTTTATTGAACTCGGACAAAATTCAGAAAAATATACCCACGGCAGACGAAACCTGACACCGGCTGAGGTGATTTCTCTGGCAGACCGGCAAAAGGGGGATGCAGCAGCTCGTGCTTTAGGCGAAACAATCCTGCAGCAGGGCAAGGTGGCAGCCCTGGTGGTAGCCGGGGGACAGGGTACCCGTCTGGGTTATGCCGCACCCAAAGGTATATATCCCGTAACGCCGGTTAAGAAAAAAAGCCTGTTCCAATTACATGCCGAAAAACTACTGGCCTTAAACAGAAAATATAAAATCACCATCCCCTGGTATATTATGACCAGCAGGACCAATCATGATCAGACCGTAAAATATTTTCAGGATAATAAATATCTCGGTTATCGGTCTGAAGATATCTATTTTTTCAACCAGGACATGATTCCAGCTATTGATCAGCGGGGTAAACTGATCCTGGATGCCCCCGATCATATTTTTATGAATCCCAACGGTCATGGCGGATCTTTACAAGCAGTATGGAAAAGCGGAGCCCTGGCCGATATGATTAAAAGAGGAA